>NZ_JBSFUU010000146.1:0-12522 GCF_053591955.1 Streptomyces sp. NPDC002845
AAGACCCTTGGCTGGAGAACACCCGCCGAGACTCTCAACAATCACCTACTATCAACACAAAGTAGAAGTGTTGCGACGACTCCTTGAACCTGAGCAAGTACCCCCGGACCGTGTGGCTCATGGACACGTTGCCGATGGGGCCGAGCGGCAAGATCCTCAAGCGGCAGATCAGCGCACCGGCGGCGCCGGAGTCGACTGTCTGACGGCGCCGTCATGAGTGACGGTGAGGCGCCGTGTACGGGCGCCCCCGGTACTGCGCCGGCGGATTCGTCACTGGTCTGGTTGACCAGTTGACTTGGCCAATCTTGCCAGGCGGCGGCGTTCATGGCGTATGAAGTGGAGGCACCGAAGTACGTCCGCCTCGCTCCACTTCTCGACGCCCCGGACGGCGTTCCGGTGCTGAGCGTCCTCGTCGTCGCGAACGATGATCCGGGCCGGCCGGTCTTCCGAGAAAGCCGCGCTGATCTATCAGCACTCCGACGAGGAGTGGCAGCGCGATGTGGCGGCCGGGCTCGACGGCATGGTCCGCGCGGAGCGTGCGAAGCACCACAGCGACAGCCGCGCGCACCACAAGCGGAAGCCCACCGGCACCTAGCAGCGCGCTTATGGTGCGCATGTGGTGCGCTCCCCGCCCGCCAGAACAACCCCCGGGTCAATGACCTGGGGGTTCATAGTGGAGCGGGTGACGAGAATCGAACTCGCGCTCTCAGCTTGGGAAGCGACGGCGCTTGGAGAGCCGGATGCCTTCTGAGCTGGTCCTATGTGCTTTGGCGTGGCGCCCGGGAGCGCAGCATCGCACCGCTGGTGACCGTGGTTGACCGGTCTTGCGGGCACGCTATGGGCACGCCGTCGGCTCGGAGGCTCGGGGGAGTCTCTCTCAGCGGGCTGCGACCGCCCAAGACCTGGAAGCGGGCCTCGGCCAGGAGGGAGCCATCGCCGGAGCACACGGCCGACACCACGGTCCGCTCGCGCCCGTCGGCGAGGCCGTGCCGCCAAGCCCCGCCGACGGGCGCACCCCCCTCACAACTGGATGTTCACGGCTTTGACCTGGGTGTAGAGATCGATGGCGCCCTCGCCGAGTTCCCGCCCCCAACCGGACTGCTTGTACCCGCCGAAGGGGAGTGCCGTGTCGAAGGCGTTGTACGTGTTGACCCAGACCGTGCCGGCCTTGAGTCGGCGGGCGATGCGGTGGGCCTTGGAGATGTCGCGTGTCCAGACGCCGGCGGCGAGGCCGAAGTCGGTGTCGTTGGCCTGGCGGACGACGCCGTCGTCGGTGGAGAAGGGCTGTGCCACGACCACCGGGCCGACCTGGGTCGCCGGATCGAGGCCGGGGCCCAGTTTCGCCTGGGCGGCGAAGTCGGCGACGGCCTGCGTGAACTCGTCGAAGATCTTGTCCTCGACGAAGAGACGGGTGCCGGCGACACAGCACTGGCCGTGGTTGAACAGCCAGGCGCCCGCCGAACCGGCCACCGCCGCTTCCAGGTCGGCGTCCGCGAAGACGATGTTCGGGCTCTTGCCGCCCAGCTCCGGGGAGACCTTCTTCAGGTTGCCCCGCGCCGCGTCGACGATCTTCTTGCCGACTTCCGTGGAACCGGTGAACGCCACCTTGTCCACGTCGTCGTGCGAGGCGAGGGCGGCGCCCGCCTCGCCGAAGCCGGTGACGATGTTGAACACACCCGGCGGGACGTCGAGTTCCTGGATGATCTCGCCCAGCAGGAGGGCGGTCAGGGGGGTCTGCTCCGCCGGTTTGAGGATCACGGTGTTGCCGGTGGCCAGGGCGGGCGCCACCTTGAACGCCGCCATCAGCAGCGGGAAGTTCCACGGGATGATCTGGGCGCAGACCCCGACCGGCTCGCGCAGGGTGTACGCGTGCCACTCGGCGCCCGGCACCCACGGCACCAACACCGGGATGGTCCGCCCTTCGACCTTGGTGGCCCGGCCCGCGTAGTAGTGGAAGATGTCCGCCGCCCAGGTGACGTCCACGGCCTGTGCCACGCCCGCGGACTTGCCGTTGTCCAGCGCTTCCAACTGGGCGAAGTCCGCGGCCCGTTCGAGGATCCGGTCACCGATCCGCCAGACGAGCCCGCTCCGCTCGGAGGGGGTCATCCTGCTCCACGGGCCCTCGGCGAAGGCGCGGCGGGCGGCGGCGACGGCCCGGTTCACGTCCTCGGCGGTGCCATGGGCCACATCGGTGACCTTCTCGCCGGTGGCCGGGTCGTGGGTGGTGAAGACGGCGCCCGCCGCCTCCACCCACTCCCCGTCGATCAGCAGCTTCTTGGGGCCGCTGGAGATGAAGTCCCGTACGGGTTAGGTGAGTTCGTAGGTGCTCATGATGTGCGGCTCTCCTTGTCCGTCGGTGGAACAGGTCAGTTCAGGAGCATCAGCGCCATCGCGGCGGCCATCGCCGGCCCGCCGATCCGGGCCCATGGGTGCGGATGCGAGGTCCGGGGTACCGCCCCGAACCGGGCCACGGCCCACAGCGCGACGACGGCGACGGCGGCCCAGGTGTACGACCGGTCAGGCAGGGTCTCCTCGTGCATCGAGGCATGTCCGCCGAGCGCCGCCCGCCAGTGCACGAACAGCAGCCCGGCCATGCCCAGCAGGTCGTACGCCACCGGCAACCCCGCCGTGAGCAGGTCGTCGTCCCGGGCGACCCAGATCACGGTGGCGGCCAGCAGCAGACACCATCCGAGCGGGCCCGGGGTCACCTCGGGCAGGGCCATGGCCGCCATCGCGGCGGCCATGACCAGATGCGGCACCCAGCGGCGCACCCGAACCGGCCGCCCCGCCACACCACAGGCACAGCTCACCAGCCCGAGCACCGCCGCGAGCAGCATCACCGCGGATCAGCCCCCGTGACAGTGGCGGCTCGCGGAGCGCGGCACGTCCAGGGTGGGGTTGCGGTCGAAAAAGCCGACCGGTTTGAGGGTGAAGCCCGCGTAGTCGACGGGCATGACGGGCCAGTCCTCGGGGCGCGGGAAGTGGGTCAGGCCGAAGGTGTGCCACAGCACGATGTCCTCGCCGTCCACCGTCCGGTCGGCCGCCGTCCAGGCGGGCAGGCCCGCGCCGCCCGGGTGCTGGTTGACGAAGTCGCCCGCCGGGTAGCGCTCGTCCGGGTCGTACGCCGTCACCCACAGGTGCTTGGTGGCGAAGGCGGCGCGGTCGTGGATGCCGGAGGCGTCGTCGGCGAGGAGTACCGGCTGCCCCTCGGGATACAGGGCGTAACCGACCGGCCGGCCGAGGCGGTTGACCTTCTCCGGGTTCACCACGTGCCAGGTGCGCGCCTGCCCCTGGTCCGCGAGGCGCCGCGCATCCGACTCGTGCGCGAGACGGGTGCGCCGCTCGGCGAACGCGTTGCCGTACGGGTTCCCGGGACCCATCGGCACCCGGACCGCGTCCACCTCCTCCACGGCGTTGCGCGTGCCGTCGACCGTCATGTCCAGCCGGGCGGAGAACAGGTGCTGGTGGAAGGGCGCACCGAGGCCCGGCGCGATCTGTGTCGCGTACGGGTGCCCCTCCTCCGGATACGCCGACGTGAACACGACGCCCGTGGCCTTCGCCTCGCACTGGATCGTGCCGTCGAGGTAGAGGTACCAGTAGAAGCCGTAGTCGTAGTTGCCGACGGTGGTGAAGAAGGAGACGACCAGACGGCGCTGGCGGCGGGTCTCGTTCGAGCCCGCGAACATGTCGCTGTGCTTCCACAGGACGCCGTAGTCCTCCTCGTGGATGCAGATCGCGTTGCGGATCGTGCGCGGGTCGCCGAAGTCGTCGGCGATCACCGCGTCCAGGTAGGTGATCTCGCCGAGGCAGTCGCAGCCCAGTTCCAGGGAGTTGGTGTACCGGGCGAACATGTACTCGCCGGCGTCGAAGTAGTTCTGCCAGTAGCGCACGGGGGAGGGGTCGGCGTAGGGGACGACCATCTCGGCGATCGACGCGCGGTAGACGATCGGCCGGTCGTCGAAGGCCAGTTGATGAAGCGTCAGGCCCTCGCGCTCATTGAAGCCGATGCGCAGACTCCAGTTCTGCCAGGTCAGGAGGTTGCCGTCGAGAGCGAAGCTCGGGCCCTCCGGCTGGGTGATCTCGATCGGCTTCAGCGTGCTGCGCGGCTCGCCCGCGACCTCGGGGTCGTCGAAGTTGCCGGACTCGGCCGGGACGGGCAGGTCGCGGTGGTCGACGACCTCGACGACCGTACGTGCGGTGAGGTCGACGTAGGCCACCACGCCGTCGACCGGGTGGGCCCAGGGGTGGTCCTTGTCGTGGAGCTGCTGGAAGCCCAGAACGCGCACGATGCGCCGGCCGTCCCCGGGCGGGCAGTCGTCGTAGGCGCCCGCCGACAGGGGGACGGTGCGGACGGTGGCGGGGTCCAGGCCGCGCCGCTTCAGCGCGTCGCACCACTCCTCGCTGGCCAGGGCTATCTCCTCCACCAGTTCGAACTCGGTGTCGGTGATGGGGAGTTGGCCGGTGGTGGCGGGATCGAGCAGGACGGCCCGGTCGACCTCGGAGCGGGACCCGGAGACGATCACGTCGTGCGAGGCGCCGGTCGGCAGGTCGAGCAGGAGGACACGGAAGCGGCGGTCGACCTCGGCGCCCGGGACGTGGGCGAGGACGGCGGCCTTGTCGGGCTCCTCCAGGCCGCAGAAGGCCATACGCACGGTCTCGGTGAGCAGGCCGGCGGCGGTCAACGCGGCTTTCACCGCGCGGAGTTCGTCTTCCGTGACCAGGTCGAGGGGATGAGCGGTCATACCGTTTCCTCCAGGGGGGAGTGGGTCGGGTGGGAGCGGCGGCCGGTGGCACGGGCCGCGTCGCGCCGTGCCAGGGCGAGGGCGACGCCCGCGGCGAAGAAGGCGGCCAGGACCCCTTCGATCGCCAGGGCGAGGCCGGTGGAGCCGCCGATGAGGAGGGGGAAGTTCGAGACGGTCAGCACCAGGCAGACACCCAGCCCGGCCAGGCCCAGGACGGGGGCGAGAAGGGTGTGCCAGAGGCGGGTGTCGGCCTTCGTACGGCGGAAGAAGACGACGACCGCGAGACAGGTGAGCGCCATCAGCACCAGGACACCCAGCGTCGCGGTCCCGGCCATCCAGGCGAAGACCTGGGTCACCGGGTCCAGGCCCACGGCCACGAAGACGCCCAGCAGCACGAGTGCGGAAGCGCTCTGGGCCAGGGACGCCAGGTGCGGGGAGCCGTGCCTGGCGTGGGTGCGGCCCCAGGAGGCGGGCAGGGCGGCGGAGTTGCCGAGCGAGAAGGCGTACCGGGCCACCACGTTGTGGAAGGAGAGCAGCGCGGCGAACAGGCTGGTCACCAGCAGGACCTGGGTCAGGTCTCCGCCGACCGTCCCGAGGTAGCGGGTCATCGTCGTGATCAGGATGCCGCCGGGGTCGGCTCCCGCCTGCTTGACCACCTCGCCGTCGCCCCACGCCGACACCAGCGCCCACGAGGACAGCGTGTAGAAGCCGCCGATCAGCAGCAGCGCGAGATACGTGGCGCGCGGCACCGTCCGCTCCGGATCGCGGGCCTCGTCGCGGAAGACGGCGGTGGCCTCGAAGCCCAGGAAGCTGGCGATCGCGAACATGATCCCGATGCCGGGTGAGCCCGAGGTGACCTCGGACGGCTTCAGGAACGCCGTGGACAACCCGTCGTCGCTGCCCTGGACGGTCACCACCAGGTCGAAGACCAGCACGATGCCGACCTCACACAGCAGCAGCACGCCGAGCACCTTGCTGGACAGCTCGATGTTCCGGTAGCCGAGCACGCCCACCAGGGCCAGTGCGGCGACGGCGTACACCGGCCACGGCAGCTCCGGACCGCCGTAGTGCACGACCAGCCCCTGCAGGGTGGCGCCGGTGTATCCGTACACCGCGAGTTGCACGGCGGTGTAGGTGGCCAGCGCCAGGAAGGCGGACCCGAGGCCGGTGACCCGGCCCAGCCCCTGCTGGACGTACGTGTAGAAGGCGCCCGCGTTCGGCACGTGCCGGGTCATGGCGCAGAAGCCGACCGCGAACAGCAGCAGGACCGCGCAGCAGATGACGAAGGTGGCGGGGAAGCCGGCGCCGTCGCCGAGGGCGATGCCCACCGGGACGGCGCCGGCGACGACGGTGAGCGGGGCCGCCGCGGCGACGACCATGAAGACGATCGATCCGACTCCCAGTGAACCGGTGAGGGCGTTTCTCTCAGGTGGCGCGTCCATGGATCCTCCCGGGATCTGGGCGAGGCGCATGCCGATGAGGACCGACGTTCGCCGTGCCGTCACCGGGGGGCAACGCCCGCTCTCCCGGTACGGAAAGACTGGTCAGCGCGGTCGCGGGGCGAGGGAGCGACGGCCGTACGGATTCTCGGAGCCCGGAAATGCGCGGACCGGAATTCTCACTTCGGGGCATCGGCGGTTAACACGGGCGTGGGTTCCGCGGAAACCCCGGGCGGGTTACCTTGCTGCGGCGGAACGCGCCCCCGTCCCCCGTCTCACGGGGGGGGTCCGCGAGGAGAGTGAACCGCCCATGCAGGAACGACCGGACTCGCCCGTCGCCGGCTACGCGGGCCTGGCCGCCGGGGCCATGTCCGAGTCGAACAGGCTGCCCACCCGCTCTCCCGTGCACGGCCTCGACCGGCGCGGGCTCGACCCGCTCCAGGTCCTCGCCCAGTCGGTGGCCGGTGCCGCGCCCGCCGCGGCCATGGCGGCGACCCCGGCGATCGTGGCCGCCACGGCCGGCGGCTCCACCGTCTGGTCGTTCGCCGTGGCGACCGGGCTCGCGCTGCTGATCGGTATGTGCATCGGCCAGTTCACCCACCGGATGGCCGCCGCGGGTTCGCTCTACAGCCTCACCGCCCAGGGACTCGGGCCCGTCAGCGCGTTCGTCAGCGGCTGCGGCCTGCTCATCGGGTACGGCGTGCTGGCCATGGCGGGCTTCACGGGTGCGGCGGGCTACCTGAGCGCGCTGCTCGCACGGGCCGGGGTGGGGTCGACGACCGGCGTGTTCGTCACCGCCGTACTGGCACTCGCCGCCCTGGCGGCCGTCCTCATGATCCGCGGCATCCGGCCCGCGGCCCGCCTGATGCTGCTGATCGAGGCGACGTCGATCGTGCTGATGCTGGTCATCTTCGGGGCGCTGCTGGTCCGGCACGGCGTACCGCACGACCTGCACCGTCTCGGACTCCCGCCGCCGGACCTGGCCAGGACGGCGGCAGGGGTACTGCCCGCACTCGGCGCGTTCATCGGGTTCGAGGCGGCGGCGGCCGTGGGAGTCGAGGCCCGCCGCCCCTTCCGCACGGTCCCGTGGGCCGTACACTCGACGGCCGCGGTCGCCGGACTTCTCTGTCTGCTGGCCGCCTACGCCCAGCAGATCGGCCTCGCCGATGTACGAGGCGGACTGGCCGGACAGCGGGAGCCGGTGGACACCCTGGCCACCACCCAGCGCCTTCCCTGGCTGTCGGCCCTCCTGGAGGCCGGGATCGCGCTGTCCTTCTTCGCCGCCGCGCTCGCCAGTGCCACCGCCCTGGTCCGGGTGCTGTTCTCGATGGGCCGCGAGAGCATCGCACCCCGCCCGCTGGGCGCCGCCCACCAGCGGCACCGCACTCCCCACGTGGCGATCGCGGCCGCCCTGCCCCTCACCGCGGCCGTCCCCGTGGCGATGCGACTGGCGGGAGTGGACACGGGCCGCTCGCTGATGATCCTGCTCAACACCGCCACCTTCGGCTACCTGGTCGCGTACCTGCTGGTCTGCGTCGCAGCCCCCGTCTTCCTGCACCGCATCGGCGAACTCACCATCGGCCCCGTCGCGGTCACGGCGATCTGCGCGCCGGCCCTGCTGACCGTCCTCGGCGCCTTCCTCGCGGCCCAGTCCGGGCGCGCCCTGTGGGCGATCGGCGCGGCCCTGGCGGCCGGCACGCTGTGGTTCGCCTGGCTGCGGACACGCCGCCCACGCCAGCTCGCGGCCGTGGGGATCTACGACGAGACGAGCACCGCGACCTCCTGGGCGCCCCCGAACCGGCATCCCGGGATGCCGCATGAGTCCCCCGATGGATCCGACCGCGCTGTCCGGCCGCCAGCCGAGGGCGATCCGCAACGCGCTGGCCGCCCTGGAGGAGGTGATCGCCGCGGGCCCCGGGGTGACCGCCAAGGAGATCTCGACGGCACTCGGGCTTCCCCCGGCGACCACGTACCGCCTGCTCAACCTGCTGGTCGCCGAGGAGTATCTGGTCCGCCTGCCCGGCCTGGGCGGCTTCGCGCTCGGCCGTCGCGCCGCCCGCCTCTGCGTCCCCGCGCCCCCGCACCTCCCGCTGGCCGCCCGCACCGTCCTCGACCACCTCCGCACCCGCACCCGCTGGGGCGTCCACCTGGCCTCCTTCACCACCGACCGCCTGGTGATGACCGACCCGGACCCCGACCACCCCCCGTCCGAGGAAGCCCTCCTGGCCCGCTACCCGCACGCCTCCGCCCTCGGCCAACTCCTCCTGGCCGCCCAGCCCGACTGGCACGCGGTCGCTCCGGACCTGCGCCGCTTCACCCAGCACACGATCACCGACGGCGCGCAGCTGACCGCCGAACTCAAACAGATCGCCGAGACCGGCCTCGCCCGCCAGAGCGGCCAACTCCGCACCGACCGCGGCTGCCTCGCCGTGGCGGTACGACACCCCATCACCGGCGCCCTGGTGGCCGGCCTCGCCCTCTCCGGCCCACCCGCCCGCGTGGCCCAGCCGAACGACGACCTCATCGCCGTGGTCCGGGAGCACGCGGAACGGCTGGCGCCGCTACTGGCCTGAGCGGCGGCACCGCCCCCACAATGCACAAGCCCCAGGCCACTGACCTGGGGCTCCAAAAAGAGCGGGTGACGAGAATCGAACTCGCACTCTCAGCTTGGGAAGCGACGGGCTTGGGCGGGGGCTATACCTCCGACCTGGGCATACGCCATCTCCTTGAGTGGTTGTGCGGGCCGGTTTGCGCCGCTGTCAACCGCTGCTTTCCGCTCTTAAGGGCACGCTATGGGCACGAAGCTCCAAGGAGGGTCCTTGGTCCGCCCTGTAGCCCCGGCAGGCATGCGGGAGGGCATTGCTGAGGTGCGCCGTCATGCGGCGTTGCGGCAGCACATGTCCGGCCCGGGAGCCCGCAGTACGGGACGCTGCCGGGGAGGTGCGGTCTGCTCGGCGCCAAGGGATGCCGGAGCCGCGCCTTCTTCGGAGGTTTCAAGTCCCTCAGCTCATCGGGGTCCAGCGGCACGTCATCGAGGATCTCCACCGTCCGGGTCTTGGGGCCATGCCCTCAGCCCGTGGGTGAACGGTCCACCATGACGACTCATTTTTGTTGCCGACGTCCGCGGCGGCGCGGCCTGCCGGCCGAGGCGGCGGCTGTCACTTCAGTCGCACCCAGGCGACCCGCTCCGGTGCTCCAGCAGCTGGAGTGAGAAGTCGAGTGCGCGATCGGCCCGTTCCCGGTCTCCCGACACCAGGAGATCGAGCTGAAGACCCCGTACCTGGGCGAGCAGGAGTGTGGCCAGGGCAGAGGCTTCCTCGGGGGGCCGTCCGTCCTGCGTGAGCCGGTCGGTGAGGATGTCGAGCCAGCCGCCGATGATTGGGTGCACCAGGTCCCGGTCACCTTCGGGCTTCCAGCCGTGCCGGCCGACCAGCTCGAACAGCAGGAGGAACTGCCTCTGCTCGTGCGGCTCGCACAGTCGCTGCCACACGGCCTTGACCAGCTCGGCCGTGGAGCGCGCCCCGCGGTACTCAGGGGCGGAGGTCAGCTGCTCGGCCAGGTCGGTGCGGATCTTGTCCAGGACTTCCAGAATCAGCTCGTCCTTGGACGAGAAGTGCCGCAGCAGAGTGGCGTGGGTTACGCCGAGAGCCTGGGCCACCGGGCGCAGGGACAGGTCACTGACGCCGTGCTCCAGAACGTACTCGGTGGCCGCCGCCAGCAGTTCCGGCCTGCGGTGCTGGAAGCGAAGCGTCCGCCCGTCCACCCGTGGAGTGCTCATCGCCACCGTGCCTCACTCTCTGCCAGATGAAAATAAGCGTACCAATTGGTTGTCCTAACCGAGTGGTACTGCTAATTTCTCGTTCATCGGGTCTCTGCCCCTCCGCAATGTCACTCCTTGGCGCGGGATACCCAGGCGACAAGCCCCGAAGAGCCAGACCGGCCGAGCTTCCCCGCCTGCCGCCGTTGGCCTCCTCCTCCCCCTCCCCTTCTCCTGAGCGATTGAAGGACGACGATGACAGCTCAGCAGCCGCAGACCCTTGCCGAGATCGGCCTATTCACCGGTGTGCCGCAGCACGAGAACTTCTGCCGGATCAAGGACCTGGCGGACACGCGCGAGATGGCGCCCGCGCCGAAGCCGCACCCCTGGCCACTGGGCGAGGCGACGGCCCTGCCCGCCACTTACGAGTTCGACGACGCCGTCCGGTCGACCGAGGAATTCCTGGCGGACACGGACACGTCGGCGCTGCTCGTGCTGATCGACGGCGAGATCCGCTACGAGCGGTACCTGCTCACCGGAGGCCCGGACGTGCCGTGGCTGTCCATGTCCGTGTCCAAGAGCTTCGTCTCCGCCCTCGTCGGCATCGCCGTCGAGGAGGGCCACATCCGCAGCATCGACGAGCCGATCAGCGCCTACGTCCCCGTCCGGCCCGGCTCCGCCTACGACGGCATCCCGATCCGGGACGTGCTGCAGATGTCGTCCGGTGCCCGCTGGAACGAGGACTACAACGACCCGGCCTCGGACATCTGGCTGCTCACCATGGCCACGTTGGGCATCGACGGCACACTCGACGACTTCGTCGCGAACATGGCACGCGAGAGCGAGCCCGGCACCGTCTGTCGCTACAACTCCGGCGAGACCCAGGTGCTGGGCGCACTCGTGGCCCGGGCGACCGGCCGCACGGTTGCCGACTACATGCGGGAGAAGCTGTGCGAGCCGCTCGGCATGACCTCACCCGGCCGCTGGGTCCTCGACCCGGCCGGGACGGAGATGGCGTACGGCGGGCTCAACCTCACCGCGCGTGACTACGCCCGGATCGGCGAGCTGTACCGCAACGGTGGTGCGTGGCAGGGCGAGCAGGTCGTGCCCGCGCAATGGGTGCGCGACTCCGTCACCGTCGCCGCCCCGCACCTGGAGCCCGGCCGCCCGATCGTCGGCGGCCACCAGTTCGGCCTGGGCTACGGCTACCAGTGGTGGATCCCGGACGGAGACCGCGGCGAGTTCAGCGCCATTGGCGTCTACAACCAGTTCGTCTACGTCGACCCGACCGCCCGCACCACCATCGTCAAGCTGTCGGCCAACCGCAGGTACGGCACTTCCACGGAGGAGTCCACCAACCGCGACATGGAAACCGTCGCCTTCCTGCGCGCGATCGCCCAGCACGACCACTGAGGCGGCGCAGTCACCCGGGCCAACGGCGTCCGCGGGTGGCCGCCCGTGTCCCGCGCCGGCCGAGAAGGCAGGGCTGACGACGGACAGACGAAATCCTCTTCAGCCGCCACCCGGCCGTCCTCACCGGTCAGGAAGAGGGTGAGGTCCGCGTCCGCGCCGGCGAAACTGAAGGCGAACGCGCAGCCCCTGCCAGCCGTCCTCGGGCAGGACGAGGGTCTGGCCGGGGATGAGCGAGGCAGGCAGTGCGGGCGGTGTGGCGGGTACAGGAGACGGTCCTGCCGACGTCTCTTGCTTCCAAACGGCGAACGGCTTGATCCGGATGGTCGCCTGGGCCTGAGGCTGGGGCCGCGCTTCAGCGAGGCAGCAGGACGTCGACCTGCCTGCGGATGTCCTGCACGATCTCCTCGACGCTCAAGGCGATGTTCACGCCCGCCGCCATGCTGAGGAACATCACGGCGGACACGATGTGTGCCAGCGTCGCGGCGTCGCCCTCTGCGACCCGATCGTCTCGGCGCAGCACGGCGGCGACGGCCTCCTCGGTCTGCGCGACGATGGCGAGTGCTGCGCCGTGCCGGGGCTCCTCGGGGTCGCCGAAGACCATCTCTCGCAGGTAAGTGCGTCCGTTGTCGATCTGGATGCGGTTGCACTCGACGATCGGCCGGACGATCGCCAGCACCGCGTCCAGCACGCCTGGGACGGTCTCGGCGTCCGCCCGGCCCTGCTCAAGTGCTTCGACGTACTTGGCGTTCTGGACAAGGAGGAGGAGTTCGCCCTTGGTCTTGGCGTAGAGGAACAGGGTCCCGGTGCCGATGTCGGCCTGGTCGGCGATCTGCTGGGTCGTGACCTCATCGACGCCGTGTTCGGCGAACAGTTCACTGGCGGCAGCGACAATGCGGTCGAGTTTCTCCTGCTTGTTCCGCTCGCGCCGTCCGACCGACTGGGAGGCGACAGACATGGGTGGTGTCCTCGTGCGTTCTGTGTCGCCCGTCGCGGTTGCGGCGGGTCAGCTGCTGCCGATGACGGCCTTGCCGCGGATGCCCCCCTGGGACAGGGACTGCAGCGCGTGCGGGGTCTGGTCGAAGCCGACCACCTTTCCCACGACCGGGCGCACCACGCCCTGGTCGACGAGGGTGGTGATCTGGCGGAGCTGGTCGCCGCTGGCGCGCATGAA
>NZ_JBSFUU010000147.1:0-11089 GCF_053591955.1 Streptomyces sp. NPDC002845
CAGAGCTGATCGACGGCTGCCTCACCGAGACCGGATTACTCATGGGCGCCGGATGATCTACCGGCCCGCCACTGCGAGTTCAACCTCAGTAGTCGGGAGGGGCGATGTCAAGGAAGGGATCCAGTGTGATCGCCCCGCGATGACGTGCCGCGTCGATGACGAGTTTCAGGACAAGGTATGCGTTCTTCTGGCTGGCCAAGCCAACCTTGTTCAGCTCCATTCCGTTGAGCCAGTCCTCGATCACTCCGGGTGTGAATGTGCCGACGCGGCGACTCCCGACGCGCGGGTTGATCTGAGTCTTGAGGCCGCGCTCGTACTGTTCGATGGTGTTGGACTCCAGGCCACGCTTCCGATTCGAGATGTACCGAGCCGCGAAGTCCTCGAACCGCATCTCGGCTATCTCCTGGGCTTCTGTGTTCCCAGTTTTGAGCGGCCCCTTCTTTGCCTGGTAGATCTCGGTGAGCCGAGTCGTCGCCTTGTCCTGAGTGGCGTAGCCGCCCTCTTCGCGCTGCCGACCTGTGGCATCCCGGTACCTGATCTTGTAGGGGTGAGGGCACTTGGACCAGCGGCTCGGGGGGTGTTCGCATTCCTTGAAGAAGGTGCCCATGCCGCGGGTGAGGGTCTTGGTGGCCACTGCTTGGTTCTCCAGGGTTGGGGTCGATTTGGTTTGAGGAGCTGAGCTGAATCGGGCGGGTGCAGATCGGCAGTCAGGTCTGGTTCGAAGGCGTTCCATTGGCGAAGAAGGCCGTGGTGGACAATGGTCATGGTCCGGAGAATCCCCGATTTCCGTAACCGGGGATCGCGTGCTATGTCCGGTCGCTGGCCTGCGCACAGACCTGTTGCGAGTCGGCTGCTGCCCATGCGAGCTGTCGGCTCGGGTGAGGAAGCTTGGGGCGTAGGAGGTGGTTGTCGAGGAGTGTGTGCCGCCGCAGCGAAAGCGAACTATCGGCAGCTGGATGGACCCGGCGAGAGGTGACATGGCTTCGCTACGTCACGGATAGGCGCCGGTCTTCAAGCGCGATCGGGGTGGCGACGACTCCTGCCATCGGCGCGCGACATGCTGATGCTGACTCTTTGCTGACCCCCTCTCGGCCGGCAGCCTCCTGACCTGCGAGAACCGCTGCACCACAGCATTCATGATGTTCTTCGTCACCGTCATGGCGGGCCTGCTCTACGGCCTCCTCGGTGTGCTGCACCCCGGGCTGCTGGCCCTGCGGCTCGCGGAGACCGAAGTCGGCGCGCTCGGGGCCGCCCTCGCCGTCGCGCTGATCCTGCCGGTCACCACGGACGCGGTCACCAACCGGTGGGTGCGGCGGGCCCTGCGGGCGGTGCACGCCTGCACCGCGACGGCCGCCCGGCGCCTCGCGGGCGACACCGAAGCCGACCCGGCCCCGCACGCCGCGGAGCTGGAGGCACTCCTGGGGCGCGTACGCCTCTCCGTCGCGCCCCTCGTGCACCCGCTCAACCCGATGCGGGCGCGCAAGGCGCGCGCCCGTCGGGTGCTCGCCCTGCTCGACGACTGCGCCCACGAGACACGCGGGCTCGCGGCCGTCGCCGCCGACCCGGACGCCTCCCACGACACCCGTCTCACGGCCGCCTGCCGCCGCGTGGAGACGGCGGTCGAGGCGCTGGTCGGAGCCGTACCGGAGCGTGCCGTGGCGGCGCACGCGGGCGTCCCCGGGCACCACCCCGGCGCGGAGCAGGCCCTCGCGCACCTGCACGGCCTGGAACGCGCCCTCACCGCCCTGGCCGCCCCGCTGCGCTACCCGGATGCTGTTGGCGAATCCAGTGCGGGTGGGGGCTGTCGCGGAAGCGTGAACACTTCGGCCCGAAGTGTTCACGCTTCCGAGTCGGACACCGCCACACATGGTCCACTCGTCGGTCCGCCCACGCCACGGGCCGCGGACTTCGCCAACAGCGTCCTACCCGCCGACCGGGGCCTGACACCGACGGGCGACCTTGCTTGGTCTAGACCTGCTGCTACTGTCGCCCCGGAACATGAGGACAGCGGGAGGGGACGGCAATGGCGTACGACGGCAGGCGGCCACGGCGGGCGTTCATCGGGTCGTTCACGGAGGCGGGCGGCCCCGGTGTCCTGACCGCCGCCGTGGACGAGGAGAGCGGCGCGCTGACCGTCCTGGGCGGCGCGGACGAGGTCCCCGATCCCTCGTACCTCGCCCTCTCGCCCGACGGGGACATGCTCTACGCGGTCAGCGAGCGGGCCGAGGGCGCGGTGGCCGCGTACCGCGTCACCGGCGACAAGCCCGAGCTCACCGGCCCGCCGGTCCCGGTCGGCGGCGGCCCCACGCACCTGTGCCTGCACGCCGGCCACGTCCTGACCGCCGACTACGGCTCCGGCGGCGTCACCGCCGTGCCCGTACGCCCCGACAGCACCCTCGCGGACACCGCGTCCGGGGCGCTCCGGCACAGCGGCTCGGGGCCGGACGGGGGGCGCCAACTGGGGCCGCACGCCCACCAGGTGCTGCCCGACCCGAGCGGCCGGTGGGCCGTGAGCGTCGACCTCGGCACGGACTCGGTGCGGGTCTGCGCACTGGACGCCGGGGTGCCCGTACTGCGCCGTGAGGCAGCGCTCCGGCCCGGCTCCGGACCGCGCCACCTCGTCTTCCATCCGAACGGCTCGTACGCCTACGTGGTGCACGAACTCGCGCCGGTCGTCACCGTCTGCCACTGGGACGCGGACAGAGGCCTGCTGAAGCCGCTCGGCGAGACACCGGTCCTGCCGGGCACCCCGGACGGCGACGCGTACCCCTCCGGCGTCGCCGTGTCGACCGACGGCCGCTTCGTGTGGACCGCGACGCGCGGGCAGGACGTCCTGTCGGTGCTCGCGGTCGAGAAGGGCGGCGCGGGGCTGCGGCCGGCCGGGACGGTGCCGTGCGCAGGGCACTGGCCGCGTGCGCTGGCCGCCTCGGACGGGTTCCTGTACGTCGCCAACGAGCGGTCCGGGGACGTGACGTGGTTCGCGGTCGACCCGGAGACGGGGATGCCGCGCAAAGTTGGCTCGATCGAGGTGCCCGCGGCGTCCTGCGTGGTCATCGGCTGATACGGCGCCCGCATCGCCCTTGTTACGCCGAAGGGCCCGCTCCAGCGTGTGGAGGGGGCCCTTCGGCATGTCTCTACGAGCGCGGCGGCCTGCCTCAGCGCACCGGCATGCCCTGCGGCTGCTGCGGGGCGATGCCCAGCGCCGTCGTGTACTTGGAGAGCGCCAGCTTGCCGATCGCCGGGTACGCGCCGAGGGCCTCGGCGGCGGGGCAGCCGGCCTCCTTCGCCGCCGCGTCGAGCAGCCCCGGGTCGAGCTCCGGGCCGATCAGGTACGGCGCGAGCGCGAGCTGCTGCGAACCCGAGGAGCGCAGCTGCTCGGCCGTGGCCGCGATCGAGCCCTCCTGGTCCAGGGCCGCCGCCATCACCGGCACGGCGAGGCGCGCGGCGAGGAGCATGCCCGTGATCCCGGCCGCCTGCACGGCCTCGTCGCCGCCCACGGAGGCGAGGATGATGCCGTCCGCGGCGGTCGCCACGGTGAAGAGGCGGGCGCGGTCGGCGCGGGCCAGACCGGCCTCGGACAGGCGCACGTGCAGCGCCTCGGCGAGCAGCGGGTGCGGGCCGAGGGCATCGGTCAGGTCGGCCGCGACACGGCTCTCCATGACGGCCTGGCGGATCTGGCGCAGCAGCGAGCTGTCCGGACCGGCCAGCAGGGGAACCACCACGGCGACGGGACCGTCGGGCTCCTTGACGCCCACACCGGCGGCGCGGGCCTGCTCGTAGCGGGCGGTGCGCTCCTCGGCGGTGCGCGCGAGCACGGACTGGAGCGTGGGGAACTCGTCGTCGTCCCCGTCGAGGTACCCGATGCGCGCGTCGAGACCGGGCAGCTCGGAGCGTGCGATGCTCACGACCTCCTCGGCGAGGCTGCGCGTGGGGGCGCTGGGCGTGCCGGGCACCGCGAGGACGAGGGCGGGCGCGCCTTCGGGAGCCGCCAGCGGCTCGGGGCGGCGGTGCCGCCCCGGCTGACGGGGTCGCGGCATTCGTACAGGCAGGCCGGATGCGGGCCCAGTGGGGGAGCTCATGGCGCCGCATGCTACTGGCTTCTTGGGCTCCCCTGTTCGGGGAGGGTGCAGGTGAGCGGTATCCGTCCGGATTTGTCTGATGAGTGACGCGTGGAACAGCGGGAAACGCCATGGCCCCGCTCTGACATGCGGCGCCTTCAGCGGTGCATTTCGCCGTCTGCCCGACAGGGTGGATTGATTCCCTTTTGGGGTGCCACTTTTCAGCCATCACGCACCGCATCCGTCCGTCCCGCGGCAACGCGCTGCTTTGTGAGGGCCCGCACACGTACCAGTAGAGTGACGCGCCATGGCACCACGACCCTTGCATGAACTTGTCGAAGTGGGCTGGGCGAAGGCTCTCGAACCTGTGGCCGAACGCGTCGCTGTCATGGGGGACTTCCTCCGAGCCGAGATAGCGGCCGGCCGGACCTACCTTCCGGCCGGGGAGAATGTCCTGCGGGCGTTCCAGCAGTCCTTCGACGATGTCCGCGTCCTGATCGTGGGTCAGGATCCCTACCCCACGCCGGGGATGGCCATCGGGTTGAGTTTCGCGGTGGCGCCCGAGGTGCGTTCGTTGCCGGGCAGTCTGGAGAACATCTTCCGGGAGATGCACTCCGACTTGGGGCTGCCCAGGCCGTCGAACGGGGATCTGACGCCGTGGACGGAGCAGGGTGTGCTGCTGCTCAACAGAGCGTTGACGACGGCCCCGCGCAAGCCCGCGGCGCACCGGGGCAAGGGGTGGGAGGAAGTCACGGAGCAGGCGATCCGGGCACTTGCCGCGCGGGGCAAGCCACTGGTGTCGATCCTCTGGGGGCGTGACGCGCGCAATCTGCGGCCGCTGCTCGGGGATCTTCCGGCGATCGAGTCCGCTCATCCTTCCCCGATGTCGGCGGACCGCGGTTTCTTCGGTTCGCGTCCGTTCAGCCGGGCCAACGATCTGCTGCTGCGGCAGGGGGCGCAGCCGGTGGACTGGCGCCTGCCGTAGGACTCCCGCTCGTCCACGTACAGGTGCCGCCGCCCGGTCGGGTCCGACGGCGGCAGGCCGCGCGGTGCGCCGGTCAGCGAGGCGGGCACCACGCACGATCAGGCGCCCTGGTGCCTCAGTGCCGGCTCCGCGTTCCCTCCGTGGTCCGGCGCATCTCGTCCGCCAGCCGCGTCAGGACCGCCGGGAGCGGAGCGTCATCACCGACCTGGTCGAGGCCACGCAGGACGCGGGAGCGTTCGTCCCCCGGTGGCCGACGTGGTCCTGGCACGGGGACTCCTCACCGCCGACGACCTTCAGCGCATACTGCGGCCCGAGGCTCTCGCCCGGAGCGGAATCCAGGCGGCACACACTCGCGTCCGAATGACACCACACGGGTTGTGAGCTGCCCCGCCCGGCGTGGGCGATCGACCCGTATCCGACATCCGCTTTCCGCGTGCCCCGGTGCCCCGGTGTCGGATACGGGTCCTGCCCGACGATTTCACGCAACTCAGTCGACAACCGCCGCCCGTACGCACAGCACATCCGGCAGATGCGAAGCCAGCAGTCTCCAACTGTCGCCGTCGTCGGCCGACGCGTACAGCTCGCCGTTGCGATTGCCGAAGTACACGCCCGCCGGGTCCTCGCCGTCCGTGCACATCGCGTCGCGCAGCACCGTGCCGTAGTGGTCCTCGGTCGGCAGGCCCGCCGAGAGCGGTTCCCAGGTCTTGCCCGCGTCGGCCGTGCGGAAGACACGGCATCGGCGGTCGGCCGGGACACGGTCGGCGTCGGCGTTGATCGGGAAGACGTACGCGGTGTCGCCGCGGTGCGGATGGGCGGCCACGGCGAAGCCGAACGTGGAGGGCAGGCCCTCGCCGATGTCCGTCCAGTGCGCCCCCGCGTCGTCGCTGCGGTACACACCCCAGTGGTTCTGCAGATACAGCCGGTCGGGGGTCACCGAGTCCTGCGCGATCTTGTGCACGCACTGGCCGAACTCGGGGTTCGGATCCGGCAGGAACACCGCGGAGACACCGGAGTTGGAGGGCGCCCAGCTCGCGCCGCCGTCCTTGGTGCGGAACACCCCGGCGGTGGAGACGGCGACGGTCACGGCCTTCGGGTCGCGCCGGTCGGTGAGGACGGTGTGCAGGCCCTCTCCACCGCCACCGGGCATCCACTTGTCGCGCGTGGGGTGCTCCCACAGCGGCCGTACGAGCTCGAAGGTCTCGCCCCGGTCAGTGGAGCGGTACAGAGCGGCCGGCTCCGTGCCCGCGTACACCACGTCCGGCTCGGCCGCCGCCGGGTGCAGCTGCCACACGCGCTCCAGCGAGGCCCCGGTGTCCTGGGGGAACTTGACGGCCGGCTGGGGCGGCTCGGTCCACGTACGGCCCAGGTCGTCGGAGTGGAAGACGGACGGGCCCCAGTGCGCGCTGTCGCCGCCGACCAGCAGCCGGGGCGTGTCCGTACGGGTGTCGATGGCGACCGAGTACACGGCCTGTGCGTTGAAGTAAGGACTCTCGTCGAACTCCCAGGCGCCGCCGCGCCTCCGTCCGATGAAGAGACCCTTGCGTGTGCCTACGGTGAGCAGAATGCCGGCCATGCCGACCACCTCCGGGACGTCGATGTCTCAGACACGGGCCAGTCTGCACCCCACCACTGACAGTCACCCCTGGAGACGGCGTTGCCGCAGGTCGAAGCGGGTGTGTTGGGGGCATGACGGTGTCCCTCCGACATCGGAGCGTCGGTTTCCGGACCGCCGTCGTTCCAGTGCCGAGAGGTGGATTCCCGCCGGCGGACCGACGTGACGTACTCGTCATGAGCACCGGGCAGACCGCTGCCGTATGGGAGGACGGTCGGGAAGACGGTCCGGCCCGTCCGTACGTCCGTGAGGAGGGTGCCCGCGATGGCGGCGTTCCGTGGTCCGAAGGTGTGGCTGTGGCGATGGCGGCGCAATCCGCTGCGGCGCCGCAGCGACCGGCTGGAGGCGTGGGTCGTGCTCGCGACCTGGACCCTCACCCTGCTCGGCGGCCTGGTGACCGGCCTGCTGGTGTCGCGGTCCGTCGAGGGCGACCTCGACCGGCAGCGCGCCGAGTGGCGCCCCACCGGGGCGGTGCTCGCCGAGGACGCCCCGGAACCGTCCACCGTGCGCGGCTCCGGAGCCGCGCGGGTGTGGGCGCAGGCCCGCTGGACCGCGGCGGACGGCTCGACCCGCACCGGTCAGGTCCAGGTCGTCCCCGCCAGCACGGCGGGCACCCAGGTCTCCGTCTGGACCGACCCCGACGGCCGCCTGGTCACCGAGCCGGCCTCGGAGTCCCAGGCCCGCTTACGGAGCTCGTTGAGCGGCGTCCTGGTGGGCGTCAGCGCGGCGGGTGTGCCCTTCCTGTGCGGTCGGCTCGTGTGCGGCCGTCTGGAACAGCGCCGGGTGGACCAGTGGGACGAGGAGTGGGAGCGGATCGGACCGCTGTGGGGCCGCAAGACCTGGTGACGGCTGACGGCTCCTCGTCCGGCGCACGGCAACGGCCGGCGGCCGGACGGGGACTTGTGGGGCAGTCCCGTACGGCCGCCGGACGCGGACTCAGCGGTAGGTGATGTCCGAGCTGGAGTACAGGCAGTTGGAGCTGTCGGGGCCCGTACCGACCGCGGTGTTGTTGTTGTACTTCTGGCAGGGGACGACCTTCCGGCTGCTGTCGTTGCGGATCGTGATGCCGCGCAGCGTCGCCACATCGTTGCGGTTGACGTTGATACCGACGATCCGTGCGGTGGAACCCGTGCCGGTCACCTCGATGCCGCTGAGGTTGACCCTCCGTGTGTACTGCGTGGAGCAGTCGCCGCAGGAGCGGTACAGGGTCTTGAACTCCTGGACGGCGAAGTTGGAGATGTTGACCGTGCCGCCGCCGTTGTGCTGGAAGACCTTGTCCGCGGCCTTCTTGGCGCCGCCGCCGACCACGCGGTACGTGGCGCCGGAGCCGCCGCGGAACGTGGCGGCGTCCTCGCCGACGTCCTCCCACCACACGTTCTGCAGGGTGCAGCTGCCGTAGCAGTGGATGCCGTCGGCCCCCGGGTAGCCGATGATCACGTTCTTCAGGGTCGCGCCGTCCGCGAGCCGGAAGATCGGGTCCTGGCCTTCCTCCTGGCCGCCGGAGGCCAGGTCGCCGCTGCCGTAGTAGCGGACCATCCCGCCGTCCCGGGTGCCGGACACCTGGATGGTCGAGGTCACCGGCTGGCTGCTGGAGGGGGTCGGCCAGGTGGCGGCGTTCGCCGGAGAGGCGCCGCTAGTCATGATCATGCCAACCGAGAGGCCGAGTGCGGAGAGTC
Organism: Streptomyces sp. NPDC002845; assembly: GCF_053591955.1. Lineage (NCBI taxonomy): Bacteria > Bacillati > Actinomycetota > Actinomycetes > Kitasatosporales > Streptomycetaceae > Streptomyces > Streptomyces sp. NPDC002845. Next base: position 8,332 of record NZ_JBSFUU010000147.1, read on the forward strand.
CGCCGGTCAGCGCGCGCCCGGCGCCCCGGTGTCGGTGTGGTGTCCGTCGTTGTGCCTGTGAAGTCATGTCCCGATGCCTTCTTCTGTGGGGGTCAGAGTTTCCCGGCGCCCGCACCGGACGTCACCGAGGCGACGACGGAGGAGGCGGGCTCGGCGGTGTAGCCGTAGGGCGGGCTGGTGAAGGAGCCCGTACGCGAGATCTCGGTCGCGGCTCCGCCGAGATCGTCGTTGCAGAAGTGCCCGGTGCCGAATCCGATGGGCGAGGTCTCGGTGGCCGCCGCCGGCGCCGGCCTTTGCGTTTGTGCGCGTGGGGGCTTTGTGCACGTGGGGGGTGACTACGCATGCGGGTGCGTCCCTTTCAGGAAGACCTGTGAGCCATGTACGTGAACGATGTACGCGATGCTGATCGCCGTGCGCGAGCAAGGTGGCCGCCTCGGAGGCTCCTTACGTCCCAGAGAGTGCACTTCCCCAGGTCATACCGGCTCCGGAGTCCATTTGCCCCGCTTGCGAGATGAAGCGGGCGGGTCACTCTGCTGAACGGAACGTAGAGGGTAAGCGCTTTCTGGTCAACGGTTTGCGCAGAACGCTTTCGGTCGGCTCCGGGGTCCGTGTCCACCGAATGTTTTCGTTGATGTGGGAGCGCTTCCATGGGGGCCATGTGCATGCCACCATTCCCTCGGTCCCCTCAGCGGCGGGTGGCGAACGGCGCCCGTTACGACGGCCGCCCGCACGGCGTGGAGACCGCTTCCTCCGTACCTGTTCCACCGGGCGATGCCGCACGAGCCGTGATCAGGAAGGGGCAAGGACGTGTCCACCACTGTCGGCAACACCGCGAGGAGACCGCTTCGTTCGGCGCTCCTCGCGTTACTCGGAGGGCTGCTGCCGTTGCTCGCGGCGACGCTCCTCACCGCACCTCAGGCGTCCGCCGCGCCCCGCACCGCGGCCGCGGTCCCCACCGCGACGCTCACCGAGGTGACGAACTTCGGCACCAACCCCAGCAACCTCCAGATGTACCTGTACGTTCCGGACAGCGTCACCACACGCCCGGCGGTACTGGTGGCCGTTCACTACTGCACAGGATCTGGCCCGGCGTTCTACTCCAACACCGAGTACGCCTCGCTGGCCGACCGCTACGGGTTCATCGTCGTCTACCCGTCCGTCACCCGCAGCAGCAAATGCTTCGACGTCTCCTCGCCCCAGGCACTGACCCGCGGCGGCGGCAGCGACCCGGTGGGCATCAAGTCCATGGTCGACTGGGTCACCCGCACCTATGACGCCGACACCGGCCGGGTGTTCGCCACGGGCGTCTCCTCCGGCGCGATGATGACCAACGTCCTGCTGGGCGACTACCCCGATGTCTTTGCCGCCGGCTCCGCCTTCGCGGGCGTGCCGTTCGCCTGCTTCGCCACCACCAACGGCTCCGAGTGGAACAGCGACTGTGCCAACGGAAACATCATCCGCACCCCGCAGGCCTGGGGCGACCTGGTCCGTGGCGCCTACCCCGGCTACACCGGACCCCGGCCGCGTATGCAGCTCTGGCACGGCACCGAGGACGACGTCCTGCGTTACCCCAACTTCGGGGAGGAGATCAAGCAGTGGACGAACGTGCGGAGTCTCAGCCAGACGCCCGCCCACACCGACTCGCCCGCCTCCGGCTGGACCCGCACCCGCTACGGCGCCACCGGTGACCAGGCCCCCGTCGAGGCCATCAGCCTCCAGGGCGTCGGCCACAACCTGATGACCAGCGGCATGGCGGCCCGCGTGATCACCTTCTTCGGCCTCGACAGCACGGGCCCGGCACCCCAGCCTCCGGCGGGTCCCTGCAAGGTGACGGCCACGACCAACGCCTGGGACACCGGGCTGACCGCCTCCGTGACCATCACCAACACCGGTACGACCCCCGTCAACGGCTGGCAGCTGGGCTTCACCCTGCCCTCCGGCCAGACCATCACCAACGGCTGGGGCGCCACCTACAGCCCGGCGAGCGGAGCTGTGACCGCCGCCAACGCCTCGTACAACGGGACGATCGCACCGGGCGCGAGCGTCGGCATCGGATACCAGGCGACCCATGGCGGCAACAGCGCGGCGCCCGGGGGCTTCAGCCTCAACGGGACGGCCTGTACCGCCTGAGCGCTCCGCTGGAAGTCCGGTGCTTCATCCGCGGGTCCGTCGTGACTGGTCGCGCCCTGCGGCGGAGCCGCATATGTACACAGTCCCGCGCCCCTTCGGGGCGCTGCTGAACTGCACCGGGCTTCGCCTGACCCGCTTGGTTGACGGTCCGTCGTCACCTGCGGGGGCCAGTGTTGGGCGCGCGGGACGGCGGACTTACCGCTACGGCTCCCGCTCCCGCTCCCGCTCCGGGGCCGGCTCCGGGGCCGGGTGGCCGGACACCTGGGGGACCGAGGGTCGGATGACCAGAGCACCGGATGGCTGGATGCGCGCTCGGGCCTCCGGCCCCGGCTCCCAGCCCTCGGCCCGCCGGTTCTCGGCCCCAGCCTCCGGCGCCAGGTCCCAGCCCCAGCTCCAGCCCCAGCCCCAGCCCCAGCCTCCGGCCCTGGGCACCGGGCCTCCGGTCCCGGCTCCCGACCGCAGCCCTCGCCCCCGGCTCCCCGGCCCCGACCCACGTTCCCCGACCCCAGGCCCCGCCCTCGACCCCAAAAGGACAAGGCCGTGAAGTTACGGGCTGATCGTCGGCGTCAAGATGTTGATGCTGAGGGTGGCTTTGTAGGTGCGTCGGTCGACCTTGAGGCTTTTGTAT
>NZ_JBSFUU010000148.1:0-10853 GCF_053591955.1 Streptomyces sp. NPDC002845
AACGCCCGGTTACATTCCGAACCCGGAAGCTAAGCCTTACAGCGCCGATGGTACTGCAGGGGGGACCCTGTGGGAGAGTAGGACACCGCCGAACTTCTTTTAATAGAACTGGTCCCCTGAACTTCGGTTCGGGGACCAGTTCTTTTTTGTTGTGCGTCACTTTGCGTTCACGTTCCGCGACCACGATCCACAGCATGGGTACCGTGGGAATGCTCAGGGCCGCAGGCGTCACGGTCGGTGACGAGGTCATCGTGCCGGCCTTCGGGAACGTCGAGGTGACCGAGGCTGTGAGCCGGGCAGGAGGGACGCCGGTCTTCGCCGACATCGACCCGGACTCGTACTGTCTCGACCCCGCAGCCGTGGAGGCCGTCGTCACTCGGCACACGATGGCTGTCGTCGTCGTACACCGCTTCGGCCGGCCGGCCGACATCTCGGGGCTCCGTGCTGTCGGACAGAGGCATGGGCTGCTGGTGGTGGAGCAGGGGGAGTCGGAGACGCCGTACGGCGAGCTCGCGCAGCGCAGGCAGCGTGCCTCCTTCCTGGACTCGAAGTTGAAGGGTGTGTCGACCCCCGAGAGTGCGGCGGGGCATACGTACCAGCAGTACGTGGTGCGGGTGCCGGGTAATGGGCGGCCGGACCGGGACGCCTTCGCGCGGGCCGTACGGGGCAAGGGAGTTGAGTGCCGGGTGCCGGTGAAGACGCCTGTGCACCGGCTGCCCGGGTTCCGTCGCGACGTGCATCTGCCGGAGACCGAACGGGCCGCGGACGAGACGCTTTCGCTGCCCTTGGACGCGTCGTTGACGAGGCGGGAGATGCAGCGGATCGTCTCCGCGTGCAACGCGCTCGGTGGGCTGTTGCAGCCCGCGTTCTGAGCCCCGCCCTTCGATCACTTCCGTGGTTGGGCGCACGGGTCTGTTCGGGGTATGATCTATGCCGTTGCCACGAGGGAAACGTCGAAAAGGCAACAGGCCCCTATAGCTCAGTCGGTAGAGCGTCTCCATGGTAAGGAGAAGGTCAACGGTTCGATTCCGTTTGGGGGCTCCAGTGAAAAGGCCCCTCGCCCAATGGGCGAGGGGCCTTTTTCATGCCCTCGTGCCTTACGACTCAGTCCTTGTGGAGACCCGGTACCCGCATCGCCAGAATCGCCATGTCGTCGGAGGGAGCGTCGGAGGCGAAGCGTTCGACCGCGCGCATGATGCGGGCCGCGACCGCGCCCGCCGTGAGGCCTGTGCAGGTCGTCAGGACGTCGATGAGGCCGTCGTCGCCGAGCATGCGAGAGCCTTCGCGGCGTTCGGTGACGCCGTCCGTGACGCAGAGGAGGACGTCGCCCGGGTCGAGGGTGACTGTCTGCTCGTACAGCTCCAGGTCGTCCATGACGCCGAGGAGCGGCTGGGGTTCCGCGGCCGCTTCGACCGTGCCGTCCTGGCGGAGGCGGAGGGGCAGCGGGTGTCCGGCGCAGACGACCTTCAGTACGGCGCTGCCGTCCTCCTGGGGCCACAACTCGCCGTACAGAAGCGTCAGGAAGCGGCTGCGGGCGCCCTCGTCGAGGATCGCGGAGTTGAGGCGCTCCAGGACCGCCGGGCCGCCGAAGCCCTCGCGGGCCAGCAGGCGCAGCGCGTGGCGGGCCAGGCCCGTGACCGCGGCCGCCTCCGGGCCCGTACCGCAGACGTCGCCGATGGCGAAGCCGTACGCGCCGTCGCGGATCGGGAAGAGGTCGTAGAAGTCGCCGCCGACCTCGTTGCCCTCGCCGGCCGCGCGGTAGATGACCTCGACCTCGACACCGTTGATCTCGGGGAGTTCCGGTGGGAGGAGGCTGCGCTGGAGGGACTGGCTGATGGCCATGCGTTCCGAGTAGAGGCGGGCGTTGTCCAGGGCCAGTGCCGCTCGGCGCGAGAGGTCCTCCGCCAACTCCAGGATTTCCTGGCGGAAGTGTTCGTCCGTCGGCTTGCCCAGCGTCAGCATGCCGATGACGCGGTTGCGGGCGACCAGGGGGAGGACGACGGTCTCGCCGCCGACGGCCGCTGCCGTTGCCAGCGTCGTGCCGATGCCCGAGCTCACCGTCGCGGGCTCGCCCAGGCCCAGGCTGCGCATGGAGGTGCGCAGGGCCGCCTGGTGGGCCGCCTCCGCCGGGGCCGACCAGACACGGGCGCCCGGCGTGGGGATCGGGTCGGGCGGGGGGATCTTGGAGAGCAGGGCCTTGAGGCCGTCGATGCGATCCTCGTCCTCGTGGAGGACGTAGGAGAGATACGGCTCGGAGGCCTGGTCGGCGATCGTGTAGACGGCGCACCAGGTGGCGAGCGTCGGGATCGTCATCTGGGCCATGAGGGCCAGGGTCTGGTCGCGGTCCAGGGTGCCGGCAAGGAGGTCGGAGGCCTCGACGAGGAAGCTCAGTGAGCCTCGGCGCAGGCGCTCCAGTTCGCCCAGGCGGGCCGATTCGACGGCCAGGGCGATGCGGTCGGCGGCGAACTGGAGGCGCAGGGCCTCCTCGTTGGAGTACCGGCCCGGGGACTCGGCCGCGACGCCGAGGGAGCCCGTGAGGCGGCCCTCGACCTTCAGGGGGACCGTGACGACCGAGCGCATGCCCGTGCCGTCCAGGAGGGGTACGGCGCCGGGGACGGCCATGAGGTCGTCGTGGACGGCGGGCATACGGGCCGAGCCGTAGCGGCTGGGGCCCGCCTCGACCGGGACGCGGGCGAAGCGCTGGCGGGCCGAGGGGAGGCCGGTCGAGGCCCGTACCTCCAACTCCGTTTCGTCGTCGGTGGCGAGGAGGAGGAAGGCCGAGTCGGCGTCGAGCATGTCGCGGGAGCGTTCCACCGTGCGCTGGAGGAGGCCGTCGAGGTCGTCGGGGGCCGGGGAGCCGATGAAGACCTCGAAGGGGTCGGTGGGCTGGCCCTCGGACGCGGTGGTCGTGTCGGAGGAGGCCGCCGCACCGCGCAACGGGGTCTGGAGGACGGCGCGTTCGTGGTCCCGTACGAGAAGGCAGACCGTGGACGGCTCGCCGGCCGTGTCGCGGACCCGGAGGTGGGAGGCGTACACCGGGGTGACGCGGCCGTTGGCGCCGCGGATGCCGTAACTGCCCTCCCAGCGCGAGAGTTGCAGGGCCTCGGCGATGCCGGTGCTGGTGCCGGGGGTGTGCGGCCAGGCGGCGAGGTCGGTGAGGGGTTTGCCGATGACCTGCTCGGCGGCGTACCCGAAGATCTCCTCGGCGTCCTCGTTCCACGCGCTGATCGCGCCCGTACGGTCGATCTGGACGACGGCGACGCGGACGCGGCCGTCGGCGAGGGGGAGGAGGTTGGCGGGGAGTGCCGGGCCGGCCGTGCGGGTGCCCACCGAGCGGTGCGGGAGGTCGAGTTGGAACCAGACCTGCTTGTGCGTGGGCGTGTACTCCACGCCCCAGCGGCCGGCCAGGGCCGCGCACAGCTGGAGGCCGCGGCCGCCCTCGCGGTCGGGGCTGCCCATGTTGACCGCGGTCGCCTGGAGGGGGATCTCGCGCTCGGGGTATCTGTCGGCGACCTCGATGCGGACGCCGTCGTCGCTGCGCAGGCACAGCACGTCGGCGGATGTGCCCGCGTGCACCACCGCGTTGGTGACCAGCTCGCTGGTGAGGACCACGGCGTCGTCGACGATGTCGGCGAAGCCCCAGCCCTGGAGGGTGTCGCGGACGAAGGAGCGGGCGGTCGCGACGGATCGCCCCACGGGCTCGAAACTGGCGGCCGCGCGCGCGGTGATCACAGAACTCCTTGTCCGGTTCTCGACGTGCGGGCAGTCGTGTGTGGATTCGCGGCCGACCTGCTTCTGCCGAGGCAGAGGCTGGTTCTCCGTCGGCCGGGGATCCTGGGGGTGTCCCCCGGGATGCAGTCCGGTGGTCATAGGTGCGGCCGCCCCTCCGATGCCTGCCCGCTCTTCTCGTGCGCCACCGCCCAGGCCGGACGGGACCGGCATGGCTGGACAGCCGCATGCAAGGTTACTTACCTTCGCGGTCTGTGCGGATGCCGGTCACGTGTGTTTCCGCCCGGAGGGTGTGCGGACGGTGTGCGAAGCTGCCGAACTGTTATGGCCTGGTTCCGCCGGGGTGAAACACTGGGCAGGCTTGTAAGGAAGGTCCGGGCAGGTCGAGTGCCGTCCGTCTGTCCGGGCAGCAGCACCGGACGGTGCCGTGATGTCCGGTGGCAGCACGCACACAGCAGTACCTGATGTGCCGAGTGGTACGTGAGGACGCAGAGCAGTAGAGGTCGACCCCTGCGGGAGGGACACAGTGGAGTCTGGCGCAGCGACGCGGGGCACGAAGACGCGCGCGAAAGGCGGACAGTCCCTGAGTAACCGGCGCAAACCGCGCAGTGGCACCACAGAGGTGGACACGGCGGCCCTGGACCGGCTGCTGGCGGCCCTGGTGTCGATGCGTGACGGAAACTTCCGTAAGCGGCTGACGGTCACGGGCGACGATGTGATGGCCGAGATCTCGGCCGTCTTCAACGAGGTGGCCGACCGGAACATGCACCTGACCGGCGAGTTGTCGCGGGTGCGGCGCATGGTGGGGCGTGAGGGCAAGCTCACCGAGCGGCTGGAGTCGGGGGCGTGCGAGGGCTCCTGGGCGACCGCGATCGACGCCTCGAACGCGCTGGTCGACGACCTCGTACGGCCTGTTTCCGAGGTCGGCCGGGTGCTGTCGGCGGTGGCGGAGGGTGATCTGTCGCCGCGGATGGAGCTGCGGGCGCAGACGGCGGACGGGACCGGGCAGCCGTTGCGCGGGGAGTTCCTCAAGGTCGGGCGTACGGTCAACAATCTGGTCGACCAGCTGTCGTCGTTCACCGACGAGGTCACGCGCGTGGCCAGCGAGGTGGGCACCGAGGGCAAGCTGGGCGGGCAGGCGCGGGTGCGCGGGATGTCTGGGTCGTGGAAGGACCTCACGGACTCCGTCAACACGATGGCGTACCGGCTGACCGCGCAGGTGAGGGACATCGCGCTGGTGACGACGGCGGTCGCCAAGGGTGACCTGTCACGGAAGGTCACCGTGCATGTGGAAGGAGAGATGCTGGAGCTGAAGAACACCGTCAACACGATGGTGGACCAGCTCTCCGCGTTCTCCTCCGAAGTGACGCGCGTCGCGCGTGAGGTGGGCACCGACGGCATGCTCGGCGGGCAGGCGCAGGTGCCCGGCGTGGACGGTGTGTGGAAGGAGCTCACCGACTCGGTGAACACCATGGCCGGGAACCTCACGGCCCAGGTGCGCGGGATCGCCGAGGTGACGACCGCGGTCGCCAACGGTGATCTGTCGCGGAAGGTGACCGTGCGGGCACGCGGTGAGGTCGCGCAGTTCGCCGAGAAGATCAACCAGATGACCGAAACGCTGCGGATCTTCGCGGACGAGGTCACGCGCGTCGCCAACGAGGTCGGTGCCGAGGGACGGCTGGGCGGTCAGGCGAACGTGCCCGGGGCTGCGGGGACCTGGAAGGACCTCACCGATTCCGTCAACACGGTGTTCCGCAACCTCACCACTCAGGTGCGGGACATCGCGGCGGTGACGACGGCCGTGGCCAACGGCGACCTGTCGCAGAAGGTCACCGTCGATGTCGCGGGCGAGATGCTGGAGCTGAAGAACACCGTCAACACCATGGTCGACCAGCTCTCCGCCTTCGGTTCCGAGGTCACGCGTGTGGCTCGGGAGGTCGGTGTCGAGGGTGAGCTCGGCGGGCAGGCGCAGGTGCCGGGTGCGGCGGGAACGTGGAAGGACCTGACGGACTCCGTCAACACGGCGTTCCGGAACCTCACCGGGCAGGTCAGGAACATCGCCCAGGTGACGACGGCCGTGGCCAACGGCGACCTGTCGCAGAAGGTCACCGTCGACGTGTCCGGCGAGATGCTCCAGCTGAAGAACACCGTGAACACGATGGTGGACCAGCTGTCGAGCTTCGCCGACCAGGTGACGCGGATGGCCCGTGACGTGGGCACCGAGGGGCGCCTCGGCGGTCAGGCCCGCGTGGACGGCGTATCCGGTACGTGGAAGGAACTCACCGACTCCGTCAACTTCATGGCGGGAAATCTCACGTCCCAGGTACGGCAGATCGCCCAGGTGACGACGGCCGTGGCCCGGGGTGACCTGTCGCAGAAGATCGACGTGGACGCGCGCGGGGAGATCCTGGAGTTGAAGAACACCATCAACACGATGGTCGACCAGCTCTCCGCCTTCGCCGACCAGGTGACCCGGGTCGCCCGCGAGGTGGGCACCGAGGGCCGCCTCGGCGGTCAGGCGCAGGTGCCCGGCGTCGCCGGTGTGTGGCGGGACCTGACCGACTCCGTGAACGGCATGGCCGGCAACCTCACCGCGCAGGTGCGCAACATCGCGCAGGTCGCGACCGCGGTGGCCCGGGGTGACTTGTCGCAGAAGATCGGCGTGGACGCGCGCGGGGAGATCCTGGAGCTGAAGAACACCCTCAACACGATGGTGGACCAGCTCTCGAACTTCGCCGAGCAGGTCACGCGCGTGGCCCGTGAGGTGGGCACCGAGGGCATGCTGGGCGGGCAGGCCGAGGTGCAGGGTGTCTCCGGCACCTGGAAGGACCTCACCCAGTCCGTGAACTTCATGGCGAACAACCTCACCGTGCAGGTGCGCAGCATCGCCGAGGTCACGACCGCCGTCGCCAAGGGCGATCTCTCCAAGAAGATCACCGTCGACGCCAAGGGCGAGATCCTCGAACTCGTCACCACCGTCAACACGATGGTCGACCAACTGTCGTCCTTCGCCGAGCAGGTGACCCGGGTGGCCCGTGAGGTGGGCACCGAGGGCATCCTCGGCGGTCAGGCGCATGTGCCGGGTGTCACGGGCATCTGGAAGGACCTCAGCGGCAACGTGAACCTCATGGCCAAGAACCTGACCATGCAGGTGCGCAACATCTCCCAGGTCGCCGCGGCTGTCGCCAACGGCGATCTGACCCGTACGGTGACGATCGAGGCACGCGGTGAGGTCGCGGAGCTCGCCGACACCTTCAACACGATGGTGAAGACGCTGAGCTCGTTCGCCGAGCAGGTCACGCGGGTGGCCCGTGAGGTGGGCACGGACGGCATCCTCGGCGGTCAGGCGCATGTACCGGGCGTCGCCGGTACGTGGAAGGACCTCACCGAGTCCGTGAACGGCATGGCGTCCAACCTGACCGGTCAGGTGCGCAACATCGCGATGGTCACCACGGCCATCGCCAAGGGCGACCTGACCAAGAAGATCGACATCGACGCGCGCGGCGAGATCCTGGAACTCAAGACCACCATCAACACGATGGTCGACCAGCTGTCCTCCTTCGCCGAGGAGGTCACCCGCGTCGCCCGCGAGGTGGGTACGGAAGGCCAGCTCGGTGGCCAGGCGCGCGTGCGTGATGTCGACGGCACCTGGCGCGACCTGACCGAGTCCGTGAACGAGATGGCCGGGAACCTGACCCGGCAGGTGCGCGCCATCGCGCGCGTGGCCACCGCGGTGACCCGTGGCGACCTCAACCTGAAGATCGACGTGGATGCCTCCGGCGAGATCCAGGAGCTTCAGGACTACATCAACAAGATGATCGCCAACCTGCGCGACACCACGATGGCCAACAAGGAGCAGGACTGGCTCAAGGGCAACCTCGCCCGTATCTCCGCCCTGATGCAGGGCCGCCGCGACCTCGACGACGTGGCCTCGCTGATCATGAGCGAGCTGACGCCGGTGGTGACCGCGCAGCACGGTGCGTTCTTCCTCGCCCTGCCGCTGGTCGACGGCAAGGGCGTCGACATGGACGACCAGTACGAGCTGCGCATGCTGGGCTCGTACGGCTACTCCATGGGCTCCATGCCCACGTCGTTCCGGCCCGGTGAGGCGCTGATCGGGACGGCCGCCCAGGAGAAGCGCACGATCCTGGTGGAGAACGCGCCGAGCGGCTACCTGAAGATCTCCTCCGGGCTCGGCGAGGCGCCGCCGGCCCAGGTGATCGTGCTGCCGCTGCTCTTCGAGGGCAAGGTGCTCGGTGTCATCGAGCTGGCGTCGTTCACGCCGTTCACGCAGATCCAGAAGGACTTCCTCAACCAGATCGCCGAGATGATCGCGACGAGCGTCAACACCATCTCCGTCAACACCAAGACCGAGGTGCTGCTGAGGCAGTCGCAGGAGCTGACCGAGCAACTGAGGGAGCGGTCGGCCGAGTTGGAGAACCGGCAGAAGGCGCTGCAGGCCTCGAACGCCGAACTTGAGGAGAAGGCGGAACTGCTGGCCCGGCAGAACCGGGACATCGAGGTCAAGAACACCGAGATCGAGGAGGCGCGGCAGGTCCTGGAGGAGCGTGCCGAACAGCTCGCGGTCTCCATGCGCTACAAGAGCGAGTTCCTGGCGAACATGTCGCACGAGCTGCGTACGCCGCTCAACTCGCTGCTGATCCTGGCCAAGCTGCTCGCCGACAACGCGGACTCCAACCTCACTCCGAAGCAGGTCGAGTTCGCCGAGACGATCCACGGCGCGGGCTCCGACCTGCTCCAGCTGATCAACGACATCCTCGACCTGTCGAAGGTCGAGGCGGGCAAGATGGACGTCTCTCCGACGCGCATCGCGCTGGTGCAACTCGTCGACTACGTAGAGGCCACTTTCCGCCCGCTGACGGCGGAGAAGGGGCTCGATTTCTCCGTACGGGTCTCGCCGGAGCTGCCCGCGACGCTGCACACCGACGAACAGCGCCTGTTGCAGGTGCTGCGCAACCTGCTGTCCAACGCGGTCAAGTTCACCGACTCCGGGGCGGTCGAGCTGGTCATCAGGCCGGCCGGGGCGGACGTGCCCGTGGCCATCCGGGAGCAGCTCCTGGAGGCCGGTTCGCTGCGGGACGCGGACGCCGATCTGATCGCGTTCTCCGTGACCGACACCGGCATCGGCATCGCGGCCAGCAAGATGCGGGTGATCTTCGAGGCGTTCAAGCAGGCGGACGGGACGACGAGCCGCAAGTACGGCGGTACGGGGCTGGGGCTGTCCATCTCGCGGGAGATCGCACGTCTCCTGGGTGGCGAGATCCATGCCCAGAGCGAGCCCGGACGCGGCTCCACCTTCACCCTGTATTTGCCGCTGCACCCGAGCGAACTGCCCCCGCAGGGCTATGGGCAGCTGCCGCCCGCCCTGGCCGGGCAGCTGCTGGCGTCGGACGCGGAGGTGTCCGACGCCGCGATCGAGACGCCGGCCGAGGTGAAGTCGTACCACGAGACCCAGAACGGGGCCGCCGCGCTGTTCCGGCGGCGCCGCAGGGCGGTGACCGCGGGCGAGCAGCCGCCGGAGACGGCGGCCGGGCCCGGGCAGGCCCAGGAGCAGTGGACGGCCGGGCAGGAGGCGGTGGCGCAGCCGCGCCAGGGCATCCGGTTCGACGGCGAGAAGGTGCTGATCGTCGACGACGACATCCGCAACGTCTTCGCGCTCACCAGCGTCCTGGAGCAGCACGGGCTGTCGGTGCTGTACGCCGAGAACGGCCGCGAGGGCATCGAGGTCCTGGAGCAGCACGACGATGTGACGGTCGTCCTGATGGACATCATGATGCCCGAGATGGACGGATACGCCACGACGACGGCGATCCGCCGGATGCCCCAGTTCGCCGGCCTGCCGATCGTCGCGCTGACGGCCAAGGCGATGAAGGGCGACCGGGAGAAGGCCATCGAGTCGGGCGCCTCGGACTACGTGACCAAGCCGGTCGACCCTGATCATCTGCTGGGGGTGATGGAGCAGTGGATGCGATCGGAGTGACGGGAACCGACGCGGGTTGACGAAGGCTGGCGGGAACACGGAAGGTTTGTCGCGGAGTTGCTGACCGAGTGTGGCCGAAGCCGTGTAGAAGCGCGGGATTCGGGGAACCTTCTGGTCTCCCACCGCGTTTCTGCTACGTGCACAGTGACATCGCGGTGACAGGGTGTGGCGACGGGCGGGGTGCGGCTACCATGACCGGCACGAGGACGGGCGGCGCAAGGGAGTCGTCCCCTGGGGTGGTGCCGCGTGGCGTCACCCCAAGTCCTGAGGACAGGGGAGGCCCCAAGCCGGGGCGAGGAGGGCGGGCCATGGTGCAGAAGGCCAAGATCCTCCTGGTCGATGACCGGCCGGAGAATCTGCTGGCGCTGGAGGCCATCCTCTCCGCGCTCGATCAGACGCTGGTGCGGGCATCGTCCGGGGAGGAAGCGCTCAAGGCGCTGCTGACGGACGACTTCGCGGTCATTCTGCTGGACGTCCAGATGCCGGGCATGGACGGTTTCGAAACCGCGGCGCACATCAAGCGCCGCGAGCGGACCCGGGACATCCCGATCATCTTTCTCACCGCCATCAACCACGGCCCGCACCACACCTTCCGGGGGTACGCGGCGGGGGCGGTCGACTACATCTCCAAACCGTTCGACCCATGGGTGCTGCGCGCGAAGGTCTCCGTGTTCGTCGAGCTGTACATGAAGAACTGCCAGCTCAGGGAGCAGGCGGCGCTGCTGCGGCTCCAGTTGGAGGGCGGCAAGACGGGAACCGGCGGGGCCAAGGAGCCCTCGGGCGGCATCCTCGCCGAACTCTCCGCGCGGCTCGCGGCCGTTGAGGAGCAGGCCGAGGCCCTGTCCAAGCAGCTCGACGACGACTCGGCGGACGCGGCGGCCGTGGCGACCGCGGCCCATCTGGAACGCAAGCTCACGGGTCTGCGCCGCGCCCTGGACGCACTGGAGCCGGGCACGGGTAACGGCACGTCGTCGGTGCCTTCGCGGCACTAGTGTGATGCGCCAGAAATCTTCTGGGTTAGTTGGTGCCGTCTTTTTATGGCGCATCGAGGCCCTGCCGCTGTGGAGATCGTTCTTTCCGAGGACGAGCGTGTCGAACTTGTGCGCCGGGCGGGGTTGGCGGA
>NZ_JBSFUU010000149.1:0-10563 GCF_053591955.1 Streptomyces sp. NPDC002845
GCGGTGCCCCACGAGCCACCCCCAGCGGCCCCTTCCACGGCCCGCCCCCCTACAGCGCCCAGTCCCGGGCGAACCCGGTCTTCGTCTTGTGCGGCCGGGCCTCGTACAGGTCCTCGGCAGCCCTCGTCTCCAGCGCGGCCAGGACGGCGGCCACCGGGTCGTATTCCCCGGCCGCGCCGCCGGCCGGGGCATCGCCATCCTCGACGTCCTCCAGCTCGGCGCTCATTCCCCTCCCCTCGGCTGCCTCTGGCTGTCTTGCTCCTCCTCAACGGGAAAGGCGACACCGCAGTCGAAGCAGAAAGTGATGGGGCTGTCCGGCGTCGCTGCGGTGACAACGCCAGGCACTACCGCCTCCTCACCGCAGCGTGGGCACGGATCGATCGGGAGCCTCGCGGGCTGCTGGAACGGACCGTCCGTCGGCGTGATCCGCCAGGGAAGATCGAGGATCTCGACAACGTAGTCCCATGCGTACAGCTTGGGATCCGCCGCCCACGGGCAGAACAGACACTCGGCCAGTTCCCCGCCGGTCACCAAGGCCCACTGGCAACAGTTCGGGCACTGCACCGTCCGGTCCCGCAGCGGTGCGAGCACCTCCTTCAGCCGCTCCATTCGCGCGTTGGCCGCCGGGCTGGCAGATCGCCGAGCTGGTGGCCACCGGGCGCACCAACCGGCAGATAGCGGCCGCGCTGTTCCTCAGCCGCAAGACCGTCGAATCCCATCTGAGCCGGATGTTCGGCAAGTTGTCGATCTCCTCCCGGGCGGGCCTGGCGCCGGCCGTGGAGCGGTTCCGGGCCTGCCGTCGGACCCCCTTCGGGGCCTCCACCCCTGACCCGGCCAACACACCTGGCGGAGGGACGGGAAAAATTCAGGGCGGCCGCGTGAACCTCTCCGATGCCCCGTCCCGCGGCCAGGGCCAGAGTGAATCCCGTGCCGCACAGGGGGTGGGGCACGGGAGGTGAACATGTCTTTGAGGACCGATCTCTACGCGGATATCACGGGATTCCTCCTGGCCGAGTGCGATGCCGACCCGGATGAACTCTCCGCGGAATCCGATCTGTACAACGACATCGGCATCGACTCACTCGACCTCGTCGCCATGGCGCAGACCCTTCAGGGTGCGTACGGCATCTCGATGGACGACGAGCGCATCGGTTCGCTCCGCACCGTCGGCGACGTCCTGGACTTCGCCGTCTCCAAGGTCGAAACCGAAGCAACCGCCTAGATCACGGGGAGACCCTGGAATGCCTGCCTACATCACCGCCATGGGGCGTTTCCTGCCCGGCGAACCGGTGCCCAACGAGGAGATCGAGGACTACATCGGCAGCGTGGGCCGCGCGAGTTCGGAGCTGCGCGAGCAGACCCTCGGCCAACTGCGGGATCAAGTCACGGCACTACGCCATCGACAAGCAGCACAAGACCCTGTTCTCCAACACCGACATGGCGGTCGCGGCGATCCGCCAGGCGGTGGACCGCTCGGACATCACTCTCGACGACATCGACCCCATCGCGGCGGGCACCGCCGTCCCGGATCTCATCGCGCCCGGCATCGCCAGCGGCATCCACGGCGAACTGGGCAGCCCGCCCTGCGAGATCGTCACCACCCACGGCATCTGCAGCTCCGGGATGATGGCGCTCAAGAACGCCTGCCTCCAGGTGGCGGCCGGGGAGAAGAAGAACGCGGTCGCCTCCGCCTCCGAACTGGCCTCGCGTTTCATGAGGAGCGACCGGTTCGCCGACGTCCGGCCGGTCTCGGACGACGGTGCCGTCGCCATGGAGATGGCGTTCCTGCGCTACATGCTCTCGGACGGCGCCGGCGCCGCGGTGGTACAGGACCGCCCGGCGGCCGACGGGGTGAGCCTGCGGATCGACTGGATCTCGCTCACCTCCTACGCCAACACCGAGAAGACCTGCATGTACATGGGCTCGGCCGACAACTCGGCGGAGCAGACCTGGTGGGACTACCCCTCCGCGGCCGAGGCCGCCGCCGACGGCGCGCTGGCGCTGCGCCAGAACCTGGGCCTGCTGCCGCATCTCGTGCGGCTCGGGGTCAAGGAGTACCAGCGGCTGCTCGACGAGGGCCGCTTCGACCCGGACAGCTCGCCTGGTTCCCCGCGCATTACTCCAGCGAGCGCATGAAGTCCATGGTGCTCAAGGAGATCGAGCAGAAGAAGGCCAGGGGCCCCTCCCTCGAGAAGTGGTACAGCAATCTGCCCCGGGTCGGGAACATGGGCTCCGCCAGCATCTACGTGATCCTGGAGGAGATGCTCAGCGAGAGCCTGGTGTCCCCCGGCGACAAACTCCTGGTGATGGTCCCCGAGTCCGGCCGGTTCGCGGTGTCCTTCGCGCATCTGACGGCCGTCTCCGCCGGGGAGGCCTGAGGTCATGGGTGCACAGCCCCGGGTGACGGTCTACTGGTACTCACAGACCGGTCAGCTCCTGGAATCCGTCTCCGCCGTCACCGACCCGCTGGAAAAGGCGGGTTGGGACATACGCAAGGTCGAGATCAGGCCGCGGGAACCCTTTCCCTTCCCCTGGCCCCTACGCCGCTTCTTCGGTGTCTTCCCCGCCTCCGTCGACCCCGACAGGGCACCCGAGATCACCGCCCGGCCGCCGGTGGCCGAGGATGACGATGCAGACCTGGTCGTCTTTGCCTTCCCCGTCTGGTACTTGGCTCCGGCGCTGCCCATGCGGGCGCTCGCCGGCGCCGAGCCGAAGGCGTTCGACAGGCGTGCCGTCGTCGGCCTGGTGGCCTGCCGGAACATGTGGTACTCGGCCGCCGTCGAGGTGCAGCGGCTGCTCCAGGCCGCGGGCGGCCGCTACGTGGGCACGATCGCCGCAGTGGACACCGCCTTTGCCGGGGTCACCTTCGTCACCACGCTGCGCTGGCTGCTCGCCGGCAAGCGGGAGGCGTCCTGGGGGTTCCCGCGCGCCGGTGTCGGCATGGACGAGCTGGACCGGCTCGCGCTCCTCGGCGAGCGCATCGCCGAACTCACCCCAGCGCAACCCGAACTCGCCCCGGAACAGGCCGAACCCGCGTCCCGCACCGCTTCCCAGGAGGCCCTGGCCGACCGGGTCCGCGACGTTCTCGCCGCCCATGACGCGGCCCCCGTGCACCCTCCGCTGGCCGCGGCCGACCTCCTGGCCGGGAAGGTCTTCCGGATCTGGGGCCGGGCCATCCGCGCCGCCGGCCGACGTGGCGAGGTCCAACGCACCGCGCTCACCAGGGCGTTCGTGCTCTGGCTGACCGGCGCCATCCTGGCCGGGCTGCCCGCAGTCGTCGTCGCCCGCGTCCTGTTCAAGGCCGGCTTCGACGCCGCGGTCGCCCGGCGCCTGGCACCGGTCGTCGCCCGTCTTTCGGAGGTACGCCGATGACTGCAGCCATAACCCATCCGCCGGAGGCCGCCGCGCAGGTGGAGGCCGACGTCGTGGTGGTCGGTGGCGGGCCCACCGGCCTCGCCACGGCCCACTTCCTCGCCGGACTCGGCGTACGCACGGTCGTCCTGGAACAGCGCACCGCACCGTCCGGCCATCCACGCGCCACGGTGATCAACTCGCGCACCATGGAGCTGCTCAGACACCTGGGCGTCGATGCCGAGGTACGCCGTGCCGGCGTGCCCCTGGAAAACACAGCGCGCATCACCTGGTGCACCGAGCTCTCCGGCACCGAACTCGCCGCCCTCGACATCATCGATTCGGCGGACGCCCTGATGCAGCGAGCCGTCAACAGCCCGGTTCTTCCCGTCATTTGCTCGCAGAACCGGGTGGAAGCGCTGCTCGTCGACCGGCTCCCCGAGGACGCACGAGTGATCCGCGGCGTCAGGGCCAAGGAGCTGACCCGGACTCCGTCCGGTGTCAGGGTGACGGCCTCGGGCGGGCGCCCCACCGTCGTCGAGGCCCGCTACGCCGTCCTGGCCGAGGGGCTGCACGGCTCGCTGCGCGAGACGGTGGGCCTGCGGCGGACCGCGGCCACGCCGCTCGGCAGGCTCCTCGACATCCACTTCAGCGCCGACCTCTCGCCCTGGACGGCCGGCCGGGAGAGCGCCCTGTACTGGGTGCTCAACGACACCGTGCGGGGCGTCCTCATCACCGTGGACCCCAAGCGCGGCGAATGGCTCCTGGAGATCCCCGCCCTCACCCCCGACGAGGAACACACCTACTTCGAGCAGGAAGTCGATCACCACAAGCTGATCGAGGCCGCCATCGGCGAGTCGGGCGAAGCGATCGGGGGGCTGCGCATCCACTCCGTACGGAACTGGGTGATGGGCTCCACCGGGCTCGCCTCCTGGCGCAGCGCCGACGGCCGGGTGCTCGCCGCAGGGGACGCCGCCCACACCTTCCCGCCCACCGGGGGCTTCGGCATGAACACCGGCATCCAGGACGCCCACAACCTCGCCTGGAAGCTGGCCGCGGTACTGCGCGGCGGTGCCCCCGACGCGCTGCTCGACTCCTACGAGCGTGAGCGGCGCCCGGTCGCGGAGTTCAACGCCCGGCACAGCGAGAGCAACGCCCTCCAGAAGCGGGCGCTGCTCCAATCCGACGCCGACCCGGCGGAGTTCGCCCGAACCATCGAACAGCACCGGCCACACTTCGACTTCGAGGGGCAGGTGCTGGGTTTCACCTACGCACCAGGCCCCGGCGAGCCGGTGGTCCAGGACGTGGTGACCTATCTGCCGACCGCCCAGGCCGGCCACCGGGCCCCGCACGCCTGGCTCGACCGGGCCGGCGACCCGATCTCCACAACCGACCTGACCCGCACCGGCTTCGCCCTGCTCACCGGGGCTGAGGGAGCCGTCTGGCAGCAAGTGGCGCAGGAGACCCCGACCGTCGTGGGCCTGCCCCTCACGGCAGCCGTGATCACCGCGGACGGGCCCCAACTGCGCGATGTCAGCGGAGCCTTCGCCGACAGCTACGCCCTGCACGGTCCGGAAGCGGTTCTCGTACGGCCCGACGGCCATGTCCTCGCCCGGCTGCCCGGCGTCGCACCACGGCAGGAACTGCGGCAGGCCGTCGACCGAATAGTCAACAGCGGGCCGGTGCCCGCACGAGCGGAAGGGCCCTCATGACGGCCGGACCGGCCTTCTCCCCGGAGCGAGTCGCGGCCTTGCGCTCCGGCGCACTCTGCGAAGTCCGCACCGCCCTCGCCGGGCTGCCGCGCGAGGACCTGGCGGCCTGGCTGGCCACACCCGACGGCGAGGACGTGCTGCGCACGGCCTTCGAGCGGATGCCCGAACGCTACACCGCAGGCCCCATGGACGGTCCGCAGACCGCCCGTTGGGAGGTCGAAAGGCCGCCGGCCGACACCGTCGCGTACGACATCGTACTGACCGAGGACACCTGCGACGTGCGCGAGACGGGGATCTCGGGCGCCCCCGCGGTCACCCTCGCCCTCGACGCGGTCAGCTTCGTGGAGATGGCCTCCGCCGCGGCCCAGGGCATGGACCTGTTGCTCCAGGGCCGGCTGCACATCCGGGGTGATGTGCACCTCGCGATGCGGATGGAGTCTCTCTTCGGGCTCGCCGAGCCAGGTGAACCCGGATGAGCACCGCCCCCGGGCGCCACCGGGTGGTGGTGACGGGCATCGGCATGGTCAACCCGCTCGGCATCGGCACCGAGACGGTCTGGACGCGGCTGCTCGCCGGAACCTCCGGCGTGGGACCGATCCAGGGCTTCGACGCCGACCGGCTGCCGGTGCGTATCGCCGCCGAGGTGACGGACTTCGACCCGACCGACTGGCTGACCCGCCAAGGAGGCCAGACGCCTCGACCGGTTCTGCCACTTCGCGATCGCCGCGGCCGAACTCGCGGTGGAGCGCGCGGACCTCGACGGCATCGACCGGGACGGCGCCGCCACCGTGATCGGCAGCGCCATCGGCGGCGCCGGCACCATGATGGCGGGGGTGCTGAAGGACGCGGCGGCACCCCGGATGGTCTCCCCGTTCTTCGTACCCAGCTCCATCGTCAACATGGGCGCGGGCACGGTCGCCCAGCGCTTCGGCTTCCGCGGCCCCGGCGCCGCACCGGTCACCGCCTGCGCCTCCTCGGCCGACGCGATCGGACAGGCCTACCGCATGGTCCGCGACGGCTATGCCGGGGCCGCACTCGCGGGCGGCTCCCAAGCATGCATCGCCTCGCCACTGATCGCGGGCTTCGCCAACCTGCGCGCGCTGTCCCGCCGCAACGACGAACCCCGCCGAGCCTCCCGCCCCTCGGCGCGTTTGCGTTGGTAGTACGCCTTCGAGGCCGGGCAGCTCTTCAGGCTCGACAGCGCCGACAGGTACATCGGAGTAATTGTCAATAGTTGTGGATCAGCATGTTCTCGGTGGTCAACTTGGTCGGGTGCTGCGGTAGTAGAGCATCCCTTCGTGGTCTGGTTCGAGGTCGGGGAGGGTGAAGCCGGCGGATTCGGCGCAGTTGCGACTGGCACGGTTGTCGGCGTCGATCCCGCAGAAGAACGTCTGGACATCGCCGACGTCGGGGTGGGTGAGGACGGCTTGGAGGGCGGAGCGGCCGTATCCGTGCCGCCACCGGTTGGGGTCGACCAGGTAGGCCAGGCCCATGGCGAGCCGGGGGTCGGCGTCGGACAGGATGGGGCCCTCGGGACCCTCGCCGTGGTAGCGGACCCAGCGGTCATAGACGTCGCCGCAGATGAACGCGACCGGCGTCCCGGCCTGATCCAGGCGGATCCACCCGTGGGAGCGCAGCACCATCGCGCCGCGGAAGGTGGTGCAGGGGTGCTGGCTGATCAGCCGCAGCTGACGGTGGATCCAGAACCGGCCGCCCAGGCGCCTCTGGACCTCGGGGTGGTCGAACCAGTGCTCGATCTGGTGCGCCCCGGTCTCGGTCAAGGGGTGCAGCCGCATCCGCGGGCTGTCCGGCTGTGTCTGCGAGGGCCGGCTCATGCTGCCGCCTCGCGTTCGACGAGGACGCCGTTTTCGAACGTGGCGCCCGCGCGGACCAGGGCGACGAGGTGGGCTCCGGTGACCGCGCGCCAGCGGGCCTGGGCGGATTCGACGAGCTTGAACACCATCGCGAGGGCTGCGGCCGGGCTGCCGGCGCCGCGGGTGACCTTGGTGCGGAGCTTGACGGTGGAGAACGTCGACTCGATCGGGTTCGTGGTCCGCAGGTGGATCCAGTGCTCGGCCGGGAAGTCGTAGAACGCCAGCAGCTCCTCGGCGTCGTCGGTGATCTTCGCGACGGCCTTGGGCCACTTCGCCCCGTAGGTCCTGGCGAACGCCTCGATGGCCTTCTCCGCGTGCGCGCGGTCCTCGGCGTTGTAGATCTCCTGCATCGCCTTCGTCGCGCCCGGCTGCGCGGACTTCGGCAGGGCGTTCGTGACATTCCGGGCCTTTTGGACCCAGCACCGCTGATGGCGGGCGGCCGGGAACACCTCGGCCAGCGCCTTCCACAGGCCCATCGCGCCGTCCCCGACGACCGGCTCGGGATCACGCATGCCCCGGCGGCGGCAGTCCCGCAGCAGGTCGGCCCAGGACTCGGTGGACTCGCGCAGCCCCTCGGCCAGCGCGATCAGCTCCTTGGTGCCGTCCAGCCGCACACCCATCAGCACCAGGACGCAGGAGTGCGCCTGCCCGAGCCGGACCTTGGGGTGCACCCCGTCCGCCCACACGTACACGTAGTCGGACTCGGCGAGGCCGCGCTGCTGGAAAGCGGCGTGGTCGTCCTGCCACTGCTTCGTCAGCCGGGTCACGGTGGCCGACGACAGACCGGCCGCAGAGCCGAGGAACTGCTCCAGCGCGGGCACGAAGTCCCCCGAAGACAATCCGTGCAGGTAGAGCAGCGGCAGCACCTCGCTGACCTTGGGCGACTTGCGGCACCACGGCGGCAGGATCTTCGAGGAGGACCGCATCCGCTCGCCGGTGGCCGCGTCCACCCTCTTGTCGTTCACGCGCGGGACCGTGACCTCGACGGGACCCGCGGCGGTGGTCACGGTGCGGGGCCGGTGATGGCCGTTGCGGACCACCAGGCGGCGCCCGGAACCGTCCGTCTCGGCGGCCAACTCGGCTATGTACTGGTTGACTTCGGCCTCCAGCGCGGCGGCGAGCATCCGCCGTGCGCCCTCGCGGACGATCTCGTCGATCAGGGAGCCGGACTCGGTGGAGCCGTCGGCGTTCACGACGCTGAGCACGGGCGTGCCTTCCCGACCCGCGCTGCGAACGCGGGCCTACTCGGTGACTGGTCGATCAATCACCCGGGAAGGTACGCCCTTCGCGTGCTCCCGGGGAGCCGATCCACAAGTCCTGAGCACTGCTCGGTACATCGCGTTGAGCAGGCCGCGGTGGAAGCGCCGTGGTCTGCGGAGGTTGCCGGTGACGCGGCCGGAGTCGCGTGGGGCCGGGGCCAGGCCGGCGTATCCGGCGAGCCGGTCGGCACTGCCGAAGGCGTCCGTGTCGCCGCCGGTGGCCGCGATGAACACGGCGCCCAGCTGCTTGCCCATGCCGGGCAGGTTCAGGATCACCTCGGCGTGCGGGTGCTCGCGAAACCGGGCCTCGATGAGTGCGTCGACTTCAGCGATCTCCTCATCGAGGGCCATCACCCCCTTCGCCAGCCGCACGACCATGGCGGCGGCCAGCTGCTCGCCGGGCAGGGCCGTGTGCTGCGCCTCCGCGGCCCCTGGCAAGCGCGGCAGCACCGCGGACCTTGCGGTTGCGCAGCCACGTCTCGATGCGCCTGGCTCCGCTGCGGCGGATCGCCGCCGGGGTCTGGTAGCCCGTCAGCAGCATGACCGGGCCCTTGTTCGTCAGGTCCAGGGCACGCTCCAACGCCGGGAACATCTCCAACAGTTGGGCTCGGAGCCGGTTGATCTGCCGGGTGCGGTCGCAGACCAGGTCGGTGCGGCGGGTGGTCAGGGTGCGCAGGTCGACGGCGATCTCGTCGCCGGGCCGCAACTGGCCGAGGTCACGGCGCATGCGGGCCTGGTCGGCGATGACGAAGGCGTCCTTGGCATCCGTCTTGCCCTCGCCCCGGTAGGAGGCCGAGGCGCGGTGCACGGTCAGGCCGGTGATGTAGACCATCGGCTGGCCGTGGCCGAGCAGCAGGCCGATCAGCAGGGCGGCGCCGCCGTGGTTGAGGTCGACTGCCCACAGCACGTCGTCGTCGAGGGCCAGGACGTCCCCGATCAGTTCCAGCAGAGCCGATTCGTCGTTCAGGACCCGGCGGGACAGCAGCCGTTCGCCGTCCGTGTTGATCACTACACAGTGATGGTGCTCCTTGCCGATGTCCACTCCGGCCCATATCCGGGGCACGGTCACCTCCGCCAGCGCGTCGCGCTCCTACAGCCCAGCAGACGACCTCGCCGACGTTGCCCTACACAGCGATCGAGTCGCATCTCCCCATTGGCGGTCGAGTCGTCGCGAGGCTCCGGGCGGCCAAGCCTTTCCAGCCATCGGACGGCTACCGCATGACAGCCATACCCAGAGCCCCTGGGTCCCGCCAATCTTACGAATGACCAGTTCGAACCCAACAGCAAAGAAAGTAGGGCAACCGCTGGCGGCGGACGCCCCCTCGCAGTCGCAGCCTGAACTCGAGTGGGCCCTCGCCTCACCTTCGCCAGAACAGGTGGTGCGTCACGCCGCTCGAGCTGGGCACGATCTCCAGGTGGAACCGGTCGAGCAACTCATCCGGGGACTCCCAGAGCCGTAGTCCGGACCCGAGCTTTACCGGCGAGACCGCCACATGCATGGTGTCGACGAGGTCAGCATCAAGGAACTGCCGGATGGTGGTGACCCCGCCGCCGAGTCGGACGTCCTTGCCCTGCGCCGCTTCCCGCGCCCGTTCGAGGACTGTGGCCGGGTCGCCGTCGACGAAGTGAAACGTGGTGTCGGAGAGCGTAAACGACGGACGCTTGTGGTGAGTCATGACGAACACCGGTGTGTGGAACGGGGGCTCCTCCCCCCACCAACCGCGCCACTCATGGTCCTGCCAGGGCCCGCGCTGGGGCCCGAACTTGTTGCGGCCCATGATCTCGGCACCGATGTTGCGTGCGAAGTCTCGCGTGAAGTAGTCGTCGAGGCCCCGGCTCCCTCCGGGATCCGCGCGCATGGGCCAGCTCGCCGTGGCTCCGGCCCAGGCGAACAGCCTCTCGGGATGGTCGTGGCCGAACGGTCTCTCGAGACTCTGGCGCTCACCGGCACCGATTCCGTCACTCGAGACGTTGAAGTTCATGACTCTCAGTAGTTGATCCACGTGTTTCCTCGTCAGGTCCTGTTTGCGTCATTGTGTGCCGAGGCGCCGCACATCATGACGTCGAACGGGACGTGGCCGGATCGACAGCGGCCCGCAACTTTTTTCCAAAGCGTGTCAGGAAGCGGTCCCGTTGGCAGTGTGGCCGTGGCGGACGCGGACGGCATCGAGGTGGCCGGGGTGGCCGCCGCGACCATTCACATGCGTCGCAACGGACGTCACCACCCATCCAACCGTTCTCGCCAACCCGGCGAACCTTCCCGGTCAGAGCCCTAGTGTGATGCGCCAGAAAATCTGAGTTTTAGTTCTGCTCGGTTGTGTCGGTTGTGTCGGTGCTGGGCCTGACCGTGGCCAGGTAGTCGGCGAG
>NZ_JBSFUU010000150.1:0-10207 GCF_053591955.1 Streptomyces sp. NPDC002845
TTTGACGTGTGTTTTGTTGTTCGGTTTGGCTGTGTTTGTTATTTATCTTTTTTGTTCGCGTCGTGGGACGGCGGCCCGTTAGCGGCCGCCCCCACACGCCTCATTTGCTGTGACTTGTTAGATCAGTTCTGATTGATCGTCAACTTCCAGGCAGGTGCGGGGAGATGAACGTGGTTACGGGGAGAGGGAAGCTCAGATGTTGCTCAAGTTTCTTGTGATGTACATGAAAAATCTGATGAGATGAATTTCGGCTCCCCGGTGAGGGAGCGGACCATGGTTGATCAACTCAAGGGGGAACTTGAGTGTCGAGTTTGCGCAAGTTTGCGACGGGGGTAGTCGCTGTTACCTCGGTCGTAGCGCTGTCTGGGGCTGCTGCGCCAGTGAATGCGAGTACGGCCACTGAGGGCGCCACTGATGTCGTGACGATCCAGGCGAACCCCTGCACGAGCTGGAAGATGGCTGGTGGCATCCCTCGCAAGTGGAAGAAGTCGTCGCCGTCTCCGTGTGCCACCTTCGGTCGCCTCGGGTACAAGGTTCGTTACGAGTGGAAGGCCGACCGCGGAACGCCGTGCATCAAGGTCTTGGGGTTCAATAAGCGGCAAAAGGCGAAGTGGTATGACGCGGGCTGCGGGAAGAGTGGGTTCATCAAGAACGTGCCGTGGGGTAACGTGGCGGCCTCGAAGCAGATCAAGATCAAGGGTGCGTCGCTGCTCAAGTGGAAGTGACCTCTTGACTCTCAGTCACTGACTCCGACGCGCATTCGGAGGCGGGCCCCGGAGGAATCCGGCGCCCGCCTCTGTGTCTGTGTCCGTTTGTCCTGTCGCCGTACAAGGCCGTCTCAGTGACTCCTCCCCCGGCTGAAGCCGGGGGCTTCTCGCTATGCCAGTTGGGCTTCGCGACGGACCAGCCCGGCCCGTAGAACGTTCAGGGCGCCCACCGTGTCCGCGTGCGTGCTGTGGCCGCACGAGACGCAGTGGAACTTCTCCTGGGTGGGCCGGTTCTCCGCTGAGACGTGCCCGCAGGTGGGGCAGGTCCTGGAGGTGTTGCGGGGGTCCACGGCGATCACTTCCCGTCCGGCGCTTTCAGCCTTGGCGTTCAGGATCGTCAGGAACACCCCCCATCCGGCATCCGAGATCGAGTGGTTCAGCCCTGCCTTCGCGGCGGCCCCGTTGGGCAGGAAACTGCCCGGCTGGTCGGGGTCGGGCTTCGGGGCGGGGGCCTTGACCATGTTGCGGATCTTGAGGTCTTCGTGCGCGATGACGTCGTGCTGGCGCACGAGATCAAGCGCGGTCTTGTGGGCGTGGTCCAGGCGCTGACAGCGGATTTTGCGGTGCAGACCGGCAACCTTCTCAACCGCCCGCTGGTGATTCTTGGTGCGCTTGTCCCGGCGGACTCGCGGGAAACGGGCAAGGGCCTGCTGTGCCGCCTCCAGCTTCGCGGCGGCCTTCCGGCCGTGGCGCGGGTTGGGGATGAACCCGCCGTTCGAGTCGGCGAGGAAGTTGGCTATGCCCAGGTCGAGGCCGACCACGCTGCCGGTCGTGGGCAGCGGCTTCGGCTCGTCCTGTTCGGCGGTCAGGATCACATACCAGCGCTTGCCTTCGCGCTTGACGCTGACGGTCTTGACCTTGCCGACCACGGGCCGGTGCTGGTTGACCTTGACGTGGCCGACACCCTGGAAGCGAACGCGGGTCATGGGGTCGTGCGGGGTGGAGTCCCACCGGCAGCCGTCCCCGTCCTTGGGGAAGTCCACCGTGTCGAACCAGTTCACACCGCGAAAGCGCGGGTAGCCCGGAGTGTCGCCGGACTTGATGCGGCGGAAGAACGCGGCGAACGCCTTGTCGAGACGGCGCAACGTCGCCTGCTGGCTGGAGAAGGACCAGCGGCCCTGGCGCTCCGGGTCGAATGCCCGGATGTCCTTGAGCTGCGCGGACTGCTGCCCGTACTTGATGCTCGTCCTGGAGGTGTGCCGGTAGGCGTCGCGGCGCTCCTGCAACGCCCCGTTGTAGAGAGAGCAGTGATCGGCCAGCATCTCCCCGAGGGCCTGCGCCTGGCGGACGGTGGGCCGCATGAGGAACTTGTACGCACGGATCATCCGGCCCACCCCCTTCCACGTCGGTTCGCTTGATCGTACACACTTGGCGTATGTCACCACGCTGGGAACCAAATCCCGATATCCGCACTGGACGTCATGTTGCCTACAGCCTGCACGCGCATTTGGTGTTCGTCACCAAGTACCGGCGGGACGTCTTCGATGGCGACATGCTCAAGCGGTGCGAAGAGATCATGCGCGAGGTGTGCGCCGGCTTTGATGTGGAGCTGCGCGAGTTCAACGGTGAGACCGATCATGTGCACCTGCTGGTGCACTACCCGCCGAAGGTCGCCTTGTCGAAGCTGATCAACTCCCTCAAGGGGGTCAGCTCCCGGTACCTGCGGGCCGAGTACACCGGCCGGATCAACCGCATCGGCATGGGCTCGGTGTTTTGGTCCCGCTCGTACTTCGCGGGGTCCTGCGGCGGAGCGCCGCTGACCGTAATCCGCCAGTACATCGAGGGCCAGAAGCGGCTCGTCTGACCGTCACCACGAGGGCGAAGAGACCTACGGCGGTTCGCGTCTCCGTGGCATGGATGCGTTTCCCTCCCCGGCCGAAGCCGGGGATACCCACGCAAGATCAGGGATGGCCTGAAGGCGATCCCGGCGCGGAGGATCGCTACCATGGGGTCTCCGGAGCCTGACCGGGGACCCGGATCGCGCACGAGGAGCCCTCTTGCCAGACGAGGCCCAGCACCTGACCGCCGCCAAGCCCGAGTCCGCCTCGGAGCCCGCGGCCACGCCCGCGCCGAACGCGAAGAGCGCGCAGCACGCCAAGAACGCGGCGCAGGGCTCGGTCGAGCACGCCCAGTCCGCGCCCGGCAGCAAGGCGGCCGAGCAGCCTCGCCCCAAGCCTGCCCCGCCCGAGCGCCCGGCACCCGCCCCCGCTCCGGCACCCGCGCCCACGCCCGCTGTCCGCCCGACGCCGGGCCAGCCCGCCCGCTCCGGCTCCTCCAACCGCGTCCGCGCCCGCCTCGCCCGGCTCGGTGTGCAGCGCTCCAACCCGTACAACCCGGTCCTGGAGCCGCTGCTGAGGATCGTGCGCAGCAACGACCCGAAGATCGAGACCGCGACGCTCCGCCAGATCGAGAAGGCCTACCAGGTCGCCGAGCGCTGGCACCGCGGCCAGAAGCGCAAGAGCGGCGACCCGTACATCACACACCCCCTCGCCGTCACCACCATCCTCGCCGAGCTGGGCATGGACCCGGCCACCCTCATGGCGGGCCTCCTCCACGACACCGTCGAGGACACCGAGTACGGCCTCGACCAGCTCCGCCGCGACTTCGGCGAGCAGGTCGCCCTGCTCGTCGACGGCGTCACCAAGCTGGACAAGGTCAAGTTCGGCGAGGCCGCCCAGGCCGAGACCGTGCGCAAGATGGTCGTCGCCATGGCCAAGGACCCGCGCGTCCTGGTCATCAAGCTCGCCGACCGCCTGCACAACATGCGCACCATGCGCTACCTCAAGCGCGAGAAGCAGGAGAAGAAGGCGCGTGAGACCCTGGAGATCTACGCGCCGCTCGCCCACCGCCTGGGCATGAACACCATCAAGTGGGAACTGGAGGACCTCGCCTTCGCGATCCTCTACCCCAAGATGTACGACGAGATCGTGCGCCTCGTCGCCGAGCGCGCCCCCAAGCGCGACGAGTACCTGGCCATAGTGACCGACGAGGTGCAGAGCGATCTGCGGGCCGCCCGGATCAAGGCGACCGTCACCGGCCGACCCAAGCACTACTACAGCGTCTACCAGAAGATGATCGTCCGCGGCCGTGACTTCGCGGAGATCTACGACCTGGTGGGCATCCGTGTCCTCGTCGACACCGTCAGGGACTGCTACGCCGCTCTCGGCACCGTGCACGCGCGATGGAACCCGGTCCCCGGCCGGTTCAAGGACTACATCGCGATGCCCAAGTTCAACATGTACCAGTCGCTGCACACGACGGTCATCGGACCCAACGGCAAGCCGGTCGAACTCCAGATCCGAACGTTCGACATGCACCGCCGGGCCGAGTACGGCATCGCCGCCCACTGGAAGTACAAGCAGGAGCCCTCCGCCGGCGCCTCCAAGGTCCGTACGGACGCGCCCAGGAACGCAGCCGGCAAGGCCGGCAAGGACGCAGCCGCCGTCAACGACATGGCGTGGCTGCGCCAGCTCCTCGACTGGCAGAAGGAGACCGAGGACCCGAGCGAGTTCCTGGAGTCCCTGCGCTTCGACCTCTCCCGCAACGAGGTCTTCGTCTTCACGCCCAAGGGCGACGTCATAGCGCTCCCGGCCGGCGCCACCCCCGTCGACTTCGCGTACGCGGTCCACACGGAGGTCGGCCACCGCACCATAGGCGCACGTGTCAACGGACGACTGGTCCCGCTCGAATCCACCCTGGACAACGGCGACCTGGTCGAGGTCTTCACCTCGAAGGCGTCTGGCGCGGGCCCCTCCCGCGACTGGCTCGGCTTCGTCAAGTCGCCGCGCGCCCGCAACAAGATCCGTGCCTGGTTCTCCAAGGAGCGGCGCGACGAGGCGATCGAGCAGGGCAAGGACGCGATCGCACGCGCGATGCGCAAACAGAACCTGCCGATCCAGCGCATCCTCACGGGCGACTCGCTGGTCACGCTCGCCCACGAGATGCGCTATCCCGACATCTCGTCCCTGTACGCGGCGATCGGCGAGGGCCATGTGGCCGCGCAGAACGTCGTACAGAAGCTCGTCCAGGCACTCGGCGGCGAGGAGGCCGCCACCGAGGAGATCGACGAGGCCGTCCCGCCCGCCCGTGGCCGCGGCCGCAAGCGCCGCAGCAGCAACGACCCCGGTGTCGTCGTCAAGGGCGTCGAGGACGTCTGGGTGAAGCTCGCCCGCTGCTGTACGCCCGTGCCCGGCGACCCCATCATCGGCTTCGTCACCCGTGGCAGTGGCGTATCGGTTCACCGCAGCGACTGCGTCAACGTCGAGTCTCTCTCCCGCGAGCCGGAGCGCATCCTCGACGTCGAGTGGGCCCCCACCCAGTCCTCGGTCTTCCTGGTCGCCATCCAGGTCGAGGCCCTGGACCGCTCCCGCCTGCTGTCGGACGTCACCCGCGTCCTGTCCGACCAGCACGTCAACATCCTGTCGGCGGCCGTCCAGACCTCCCGCGACCGCGTGGCCACCTCCCGCTTCACCTTCGAGATGGGCGACCCCAAGCACCTGGGGCACGTCCTGAAGGCCGTACGGGGTGTGGAGGGCGTGTACGACGTGTACCGGGTGACGTCGGCGCGCAGGCCGTAACCGAAGCGCACAGCATGAGAGAGGGGCTCCGTACGATGCGTACGGAGCCCCTCTGTCGTATGAACTCTCGTATGAACGAAGTCGTCAGCTGAACGAAGGCGTCAGCCGCCGAACTCCTCCAGACCCTTCAGAGCCTGGTCCAGCAGCGCCTGGCGGCCCTCCAGCTCCCTTTCGAGCTTGTCGGCCTTGGCGTTGTTGCCCTGGGCCCGCGCCTGCTCGATCTGGCCCTTCAGCTTGTCCACGGCCGACTGGAGCTGACCGGTCAGACCCTCGGCACGCGCGCGTGCCTCCGGGTTCGTCCGGCGCCACTCGGTTTCCTCGGACTCCTGGATGGCCCGCTCGACGGCGTGCATCCGGCCCTCGACCTTGGGACGGGCGTCACGCGGCACATGCCCGATGGCCTCCCAGCGCTCGTTGATGGAGCGGAACGCGGCACGGGCCGCCTTCAGGTCCGAGACCGGCAGCAGCTTCTCCGCCTCCTCGGCCAGCTCCTCCTTGAGCTTGAGGTTCTCGGCCTGCTCGGCGTCGCGCTCGGCGAACACGGAGCTGCGGGCCGCGAAGAAGACGTCCTGAGCACCGCGGAAACGGTTCCACAGGTCGTCCTCGTGCTCTCGCTGCGCGCGGCCCGCGGCCTTCCACTCGGCCATCAGCTCGCGGTAGCGCGCCGCCGTCGGACCCCAGTCCGTCGAGTCCGACAGGGCCTGGGCCTCACCGACCAGCCGCTCCTTGGTCTTGCGGGCCTCCTCGCGCTGCGCGTCCAGCTGCGCGAAGTGCGCCTTGCGGCGCTTGGAGAACGCCGAGCGGGCATGCGAGAAGCGGTGCCACAGCTCGTCGTCCGACTTGCGGTCGAGCCGCGGCAGCCCCTTCCAGGTGTCCACCAGGGCCCGCAGCCGCTCACCGGCCACCCGCCACTGATCGGACTGGGCCAGTTCCTCCGCCTCGGCGACCAGCGCCTCCTTGGCGTGCCGCGCCTCGTCGGACTGCTTCGCGCGCTGGGCCTTGCGCTCCTCCCGGCGCGCCTCGACGGTCTCGACGAGCTTGTCCAGCCGCACCCGCAGCGCGTCCAGGTCACCCACCGCATGGTGCGCGTCGACCTGCTCGCGGATGTGGTCGATGGCCGTCTGCGCGTCCTTCGTCGACAGGTCGGTGGTCTTCACTCGCTTTTCGAGGAGGCCGATTTCGACAACCAGGCCCTCGTACTTGCGTTCAAAGTAAGCCAGCGCCTCCTCAGGAGAGCCGGCCTGCCAGGAACCGACGACCTTCTCGCCGTCGGCCGTCCGCACGTACACGGTCCCCGTCTCGTCGACGCGGCCCCACGGGTCGCTGCTCACAGCGCCTCCTCCACATGATGCCCGCGGGGGTCTGTGGCACCCCGGGCATCGTCCACAGTTTCGTCACGGCCAACATAGGCGACCGGCGGGGCGGCTGTCCGCATCCCGCGCGACCGAAATTTCGCAGCTGGCGGTCAGGATTCCTTGACCGTGGCCTTGTTGATCACCACGGTCGCGTTGGGAGCGCCGTCGCCCTGACCGGTGCTCTCGCCCGCGTCCGCGATCTTCTTCAGCACCTCCATGCCGGATTCGGAAATCGTGCCGAACGGCGTGTAGCTGGCCGGAAGCTGACTGTCCTGGTAGACGAGGAAGAACTGGCTGCCGCCGGAGTCCTTCTGGCCCGTGTTCGCCATCGCGACCGTGCCCGCCGGGTACACCCCGTCCTTGAGGCGCTCGTCCGTCAGGTTCTCGTCCGGGATCGTGTAGCCGGGCCCGCCCATGCCGGTGCCCTCCGGGTCGCCGCACTGCAGGACGTAGATGCCCCCGGTGGTGAGCCGGTGGCACTTCGTGTGGTCCAGGTAGCCCTTGCCGACCAGGAAGTTGAACGAGTTCACCGTGTTCGGGGTCTTCGCCGCGTCCATCGCTATCGCGATGTCACCGCAGGTGGTCTGCAGATCCATCGTGTACTTCGCCGTCTTGTCGATGGTGATCGCCGGTTCCTTGTCGTACGTCAGCGACTTCACCTTGCCCTCGGCGGGCTTCTCGCACGGGTCCGGAGCCTTGGGGGTCGCCTCCGCGCTCGGGGTGACCTCCGCGCTCGCGGTGTCCTTGTTGTCGGCGTTGTCGTCCTTCAGCGCCCCGGTCGTGTACAGCGCCAGGCTGCCCACCAGGATCACGCCGAGGACGGACGCGATCACGGAATTGCGGACACGTGCCTTGTGCCGCGCGGCCGTGCGCCGCTGCTGCTGCCGCAAGAACTTCTCCCGGGCGAGCTGACGCCGCCGCTGTTCCTGGCTGACCACCGGGTTTCTCCTCGTGCGTCTCGTATGTCAAGTGGGACGCGTGCGTCTTGTGAGCCGACCGCCTGCGTGTGCCCCGTACCGTATATGGGTTCGCTGAGGAAACGGCAGCGCCGGTAGGCTCTGGCCCACAGCCAAGCCACCCTCACCCATCCTCGTACGACACAACGAAGGACGATTGTGCTCATTGCCGGGTTCCCCGCCGGGGCCTGGGGGACCAACTGTTATCTGGTCGCCCCCGCCGCCGGTGAGGAGTGCGTGATCATCGACCCGGGCCATCAGGCCACCCAGGGAGTCGAGGAGACGCTGAAGAAGCATCGGCTCAAGCCTGTCGCGGTCGTCCTCACCCACGGCCACCTCGACCACGTGGCCTCGGTCGTCCCGGTGTGCGGCGCGCACCACGTACCGGCGTGGATCCACCCCGAGGACCGGTACATGATGAGCGACCCCGAGAAGGCGCTCGGCCGTTCCATCGGGATGCCGCTCATGGGCGAGCTGACCGTGGGAGAGCCCGACGACGTCAAGGAACTGGCCGAGGGCGCCCGGCTGGAGCTGGCCGGTCTGGAACTGTCCGTCGCGCACGCGCCCGGCCATACCAAGGGGTCGGTGACCTTCCGGATGCCCGAGACGGCGGACATCCCGTCCGTGTTCTTCTCCGGGGATCTGCTCTTCGCCGGCTCCATCGGACGCACCGACCTGCCCGGCGGTGACATGGCCGAGATGCTCGACTCGCTGGCCCGCGTGTGCCTGCCGCTCGACGACTCGACCGTGGTGCTGTCCGGCCACGGCCCCCAGACGACCATCGGCCAGGAGCGCGCCACCAACCCGTATCTGCGGCAGGTGGCCGCCGGCCAGGGAGCCCACCAGGACGCTCCCCGACGAGGAATGTGACGAGAGACCTTCCGTGAGCACCTTCAAGGCCCCCAAGGGCACGTACGACCTGACCCCGCCGGACAGCGCCGCCTACCTCGCCGTACGCGAGGCGATCGCCGCCCCCCTGCGCAACTCCGGGTACGGCTACATCGAGACGCCCGGTTTCGAGAGCGTCGAGCTCTTCGCACGCGGGGTCGGCGAGTCCACCGACATCGTGACCAAGGAGATGTACGCCTTCGAGACCAAGGGCGGCGACAAGCTGGCCCTCCGTCCCGAGGGCACGGCGTCCGTGCTGCGCGCCGCGCTGGAGGCCAACCTGCACAAGACGGGCAACCTCCCCGTCAAGCTCTGGTACTCGGGCTCGTACTACCGCTACGAGCGCCCCCAGAAGGGCCGTTACCGCCACTTCTCCCAGGTCGGCGCCGAGGCGATCGGCGCCGAGGACCCGGCGCTGGACGCCGAGCTGATCATCCTGGCGGACCAGGCGTACCGCTCGCTGGGGCTCAGGAACTTCCGCATCCTGCTGAATTCGCTCGGCGACAAGGAGTGCCGTCCGGTGTACCGGGCCGCGCTGCAGGACTTCCTGCGCGGCCTGGACCTGGACGAGGACACGCTGCGCCGCGCGGAGATCAACCCGTTGCGGGTCCTCGACGACAAGCGGGTGGACGTCCAGAAGCAACTGACCGACGCCCCACTCTTGCGCGACTACCTGTGCGACGCGTGCAAGGCGTACCACGAGGAGGTGCGCCAGCTGATCACGGCCGCGGGTGTCTCCTTCGAGGACGACCCCAAGCTGGTGCGCGGCCTGGACTACTACACCCGTACGACCTTCGAGTTCGTCCACGACGGTCTGGGCTCCCAGTCCGCGGTGGGCGGCGGCGGCCGTTACGACGGCCTGTCGGAGATGATCGGCGGCCCGGCGCTCCCGTCGGTGGGCTGGGCGCTGGGCGTCGACCGTACGGTCCTCGCTCTGGAGGCCGAAGGCATCGAGCTCGAACTCCCCGCGTCCACCAGCGTGTTCGCCGTTCCGCTCGGCGAGGAGGCCCGCCGCGTCCTCTTCGCCAAGGTCACCCAGTTGCGCAAGGTGGGCGTCGCGGCCGACTTCTCGTACGGCGGGAAGGGGTTGAAGGGTGCGATGAAGAACGCCAACCGGAGTGGGGCGCGGTACGCGATCGTCGCGGGGGAGCGCGATCTCGCCGACGGCGTCGTCCAGTTGAAGGACATGGAGTCCGGCGAGCAGGTGGCGATCGGCGTGAACGAGATCGTGGCGGAGTTGGAGGCCCGGCTGGGCTGAGCCGGGTTTCCTCGCCCCCGCCGCCCCTACCCGTCCCATCTCCCCAGGGGCTCCGCCCCTTCGACCCCGCCAGGGGGCTTCGCTCCCTGGACCCCCAGGCCTATGCCCACCCACCACCCGACTCGGTAGGTCAGGAAGCGGGCCTCGCACTCCCCTCAGCCCGTCCGGCATTCGCGGACAAGGCCGCAGTTCGAGGACAAGGCCGCAAGGCCGACCCACCACCCACCGGGTCGCCCACTTCCAGCCCACCCCAGCACCCTCAGCCCGTCCGGCGCTTGAGGACGAGGCCGAAGGCCGATAAACCACCCCCGGACACCGCACTGTCCGGCCCACCCCCGGACACCGCACTGTCCGGCCCACCCCCCCGCCCCCCCCCCGCGCCCGGCCCCCCCCCCCCCCCCCCCCC
>NZ_JBSFUU010000151.1:0-10206 GCF_053591955.1 Streptomyces sp. NPDC002845
CGCTGCGGTGCGCTCGTGGCGCACCGCAGCGGCCGGGACGTTCGGGGTCAGGCCAGTTCCACGCGGTCGATCAGGCCGGCGGTGGTGAAGGCGTCCACGAGCTGCTCGCGGCCCTCGGTGAAGTGGGCCCGGCTGTCGAAGTGGACGGGCACGATACGGCGGGCGCCAGGGATGCGGGCGGCTTCGGCTGCCTGAGCGCTGTCGAGGGTGAGCAGCCGGCGGTCCAGGACATCGGTGCGGACCGCGCCGGCGAACAGCACAGCGGTGTCCACCGGTCCGAAGCGGTCGGCGATCTCGCGGACCGCGAGAGCTGTGCGTTGTCACCGCTGGCGTACACGGTGGGCAGGCCGTCACCGCTCAGGACGAAGCCGACGACCTCGCCGACTGCCGGTTCGAGGTCCTCGCGCGTCCCGGGGCCGTGCAGGGCCGGAACGCCGGTGACGGTGATCGTGCCGCCGCCGGGACGGTCCGGCTCGACGGACTCCCAGTCCTCAAGGGGTCGTGCGGTGCCGCCCGGTCGGCCCGCGCCACTGGGCGTGGTCTCCCTGGTGGTCTCGTTGGGTGGGTGCTTGTGCCGCGGGGGAGGGTGGCTGCCGTGTCGGGGGTGTGTTGCCGTGTGGCCGCGGAGATGTCGGGGGGTGTCTGCTGGTGGGGGGTGGTTACTCGGTGATGAAGTCGCCCATCATGGCCATGTCCTCGTGTTCCAGGTTGTGGCAGTGGATCATGAAGGTGCCGGGGTAGTGGGTGAACCGGGTGACGACCTCGACGGCCTCGGCCGGGCGCAGGTCCACGGTGTCCTTCCAGCCGTGGTCGAACGTTTTGACGGCGCGGTTGTTGCGCGATAGGACCTGGAAGTGGTCCAGGTGCAGATGGACGGGGTGGTGGAAGTTCGTGGTGAACCGCCAGATCTCCACCTGGCCGAGTTTGGGGCGGGCCAGTGCGTGTCCGGGCTCGTACTCCTTGCCGTTGATGGTCCAGCCCGCGGTGGAGCCGCGGAAGTGGAAGTCGCGGGTGACTGCGGCTCGGCCCGGGTCGAGCCGGGGCACGTCGCTCAGCTTCTGCGGCACCC
Source organism: Streptomyces sp. NPDC002845 (assembly GCF_053591955.1). NCBI lineage: Bacteria > Bacillati > Actinomycetota > Actinomycetes > Kitasatosporales > Streptomycetaceae > Streptomyces > Streptomyces sp. NPDC002845. Next base: position 1,070 of record NZ_JBSFUU010000151.1, read on the forward strand.
TGGTGTCGTCGCGGGGGGAGCCGGAGCCGATGTCGAAGCGCATGACCTGGGCCGTCGAGCCGTCTCCGAAGCGGTTGAGCAGGCGTACCTCGGTGCCCGGCCGGTAGCGGGAGAAGTCGACCACGACGTCGAAGCGTTCGGCCGGGGCGATCTCCAGCGCGTCGTGGCGGCGGGGCGCGTCCAGCAGTCCGCCGTCGCTGCCGATCTGGACGAAGGCGCCGCCGCCTTCGGGCTGCGGGTCCAGCTGCAGTTTGTACAGGCGGGCGTTGGAGGCGTTGAGGAAGCGCAGCCGGTAGCGCAGCCGCTGTGTCGCGTGCACCGGCCAGGGGGCGCCGTTGACCAGGATGACGTCACCGAGCACGCCGTTCATGTAGGCGTCCGTGACGCCCGGGGTGTGCAACTCGGAGTCCAGCCAGGGGTATTGGAACGATCCGTCCGCGGCGAACGAACGGTCTGTGATCATGATCGGGATGTCCCGGCCGCCGCGGGGCAGCGGCAGCCGCTCCTCCTCGTCGTCGTGCACGAGGTGGAATCCGGCGAGCCCCATCCAGACGGCCGCGCCCGTGTAGCTCATGCGGTGGTCGTGGTACCAGAGTGTCGCGGCGCGCTGATCGAAGGGGTACGTGTAGGTGCGTGTTCCCTCGGTGAGGTCCATCGTGGCGTGGCCCATGGCCGGGCCGTGCGGTCCGCCGCTCATGTCCTGGTGGACACGGTGTGCGTCGTAGGAGCCGTCGGCGGGCAGGATCAGGGAGGTCGGGTAGCCGTCGCTGGCCGCCGGGGTGTGGCCGCCGTGCAGGTGGACCACGGCGGGGCGGTCGAGTTCGTTGCGGTGGCGCACCACGGTGCGGCGTCCCGAGCGCGAGACGATCGTCGGCCCCGGGAAGGTGCCGCCGTACGTCCATGCCGTGGTGCGCAGTCCGGGCAGGATCTCCAACCCGGCGTGCTGCTGGGTGATTTCGTAACTGTCCGTGGTGCCGCTCGTCGACACCGGTTCCAGCACCCGGGGGATCGGCAGGGGCGTGCGGAAGGCGGCCGGCAGTTCGGCCTGGCTGGTCAGCACCTTGCCGGGGCGGCCCTCGCGCATGTAGTGGCTCAGCACCGGCCAGCCGGCCGCGGTCAGGGCGCCGGCGCCGAGCACCGCCCCGCCGGCGCCCAGGAGCGCGCGCCGCCTCACTTGGCCGGCTCCGGCTGTACGGTCTCGTCCGGGGCGGGGACGGCCGGGGCCTTGGCGGGCAGCGGGGTGGTCATCACGCGCTGGGACAGCACCGCGACGGCGGAGACGAGGATGACGCCGAGCAGGACGTGGGAGGCGACGCTGCGGCTGAGGCCGAGGGCTATCTCGGCCACGAGCGCCAGGAGCACGACGACCGATGCGGGGAGAACCGATCTGGGCCCTCCGAAGCGGCGTACGAAGAAGGCGGCGACGGCCATCAGGAGAGCGACCACGGCGATGACACGGCCGAGCGTTCCGTGCATCGCCAGCATGTCGAAATGGCCGCCGAGAAAGCCTCCGGCCAAGGCGACCTGGACGAGCATCAGAATCGACTGGAATGCGGCGGTGATGCGCAAGGACAGCAGAGACGGGCGCAAAGACATACCGGTGATCCAACCCGGATGCCCGGCGGCCTGCAACCCGAACTTGGCATTTCCGCAAGGCAGTTGAGCGATTCTCAAGTGTCCTCCGGATTGGTAAAGGCCGAAAAGGCCAGTGGGTGGGTCGAGATCGAGCCACGCGTTCTCGTACGGGCCATGTGGTGTGCGCTGTCCGTCCCTGTGCCGGACACGTCTCATGGCCCCGGTGGCCACGGCCGCCTTTTGGGGAGGTAATGCGATGACGGTGCTCACCCGTGACGAAATCCTCTGGCTGAGAAGGCTCGTCGCCGCTCCCGGCGGCGGATTGCGGCTGATGTGTTTCCCGTTCGCCAGAGGTTCGGCCCGCTGTTTCCGGCCGCCGGCGATTTGCGCCGGCACCGAATACGGAAACCCTTGCCGTGCAGTGTCCGGGACGTTCAGGAGCGGCGTCGCAGGCCCCGTTGGAGAGGGAGGTCTTTCCAGCCCGGCCGGCGGGGCCGGCGGTTGAGGCCGGTGCGGGGTAGCGGTGAAGCTTCTGGTGGAGGGGGTTACGGCCGAGGTCCGCGCCTTTGCACGGGAGCTGCGGGTGGGTCCACCCTTCGGCGGCCGGTCTGTCCGGCACGCATCTGGGATCCTCGCCGCCGGTTTCGGCATCGGGGCCGCCATCGTGTGCCGTGGCATCGGCGGGGCCGTCGGCCTGCCGGCCGCACTCGCTGCGATGTTGGTGCAGGCGATCGGAGGCGCTGCTCGCCTGGTCTTCGTTGTGCTGGGCGGCGCGGTCGTGCCGGTCCTTGGAATCGCCGCAAACGCCGGTGCTGCGCGGGCAGGAAGAAGCACCGCGGCATGAACGTCCCAGTCCTCACCGACCCCTTCGGCGGACTCCTGCGGGCCTGCCCGGCACTGCCCGGCGCCCCTACGCTTCTGACCGCGGCCGGCACCCACGGCGTCCTCGGCGCACTCGCCGAGGCCGGCATCAAGGCTTACGCGGGCAAGGGGTGTCAGGGTGCTCCTTGCCCGGTGCGGGTGCCGTTGTGCGGACGGCGCCTGCGGCGGTGGCGGCGCCGGCGCACGACGCACGCCAGGATCCGGTGCGTCGTCGGACGGGCGATGGCCACGCCCGAGCGGTGGCGTCTGCCGTGCACGCGGTGCTGCGGCACCACTCGCATCACCGCGATCGTTCAGGACGTCCTGACCCTCCATCACACCGCCACGAGTTGAGGGTGGAAGACGCTCGATGGCTCGGCGTCGTGTCGTGCCTTCGCTGACGCGCCGTTCGATGCAGGCGCGGGTGCGGGTGTCCCGGCGTATCGGTGCCAAGGCGGTCGTGCGCAGGCGTGAACGCCACGTCGCCCGCGAGCTCTGCCGGACGGTCCTCACGCTCCGGCCGGGCGCCCCGGAGCCTCGGTCCCTGCTGTCATGTGTGCCCTGACGCATCACGTGGAGTGCGTGGCGGCGCGGGCGCCGGCGGCGATGCCGGCGGCGAAGGACCGCCGCCGGGAAGCGTCGGCGACCGGCGCCGCGAGGCGCGGGAAACCGCGGTGTTGTGGCCGGGTTCGCGGCGATCGGGGACGGCGGTGGCGGCGGGGTGGGCAGCGGCCGGGCTGTGGTGCCGCGGTGGCCGAGCTGCTTGGCTCCTTGGGGGCCGGCTAGCGGGCGATGACGAGTGTGGCGGGGGAGGCGGTGGGGTGGAAGGACACCTTCTCGAAGCCGGCTCCGGCCAGCCAGGCGGTGTAGTCGGCGCGGCGCCATGTTCCGCCTTTGTTGCTCTTGAGGAGCATTTCCGAGGCGAACAGGAGCGGGAAGGAGGGGCCGCTGCGGTCGTCCTCGACGACGTAGTCGCAGACGACGAGGGCGCCGCCGGGTTTGAGGGCGTCGCGGAGCTTGGCGAAGACCGCCACGTTGTCCTCGGGCCCTTCCTGGTGGGCGACGTGGGAGTACAGGGCCACGTCGTAGGCGGCGGTGTCGAGTGGGGCGGTGTGGAAGTCGCCGTCCAGGCACGTGAACCGGTCGGTCAGGCAGTGCCGCGCGAGCAGCCGGCGGGCGATGGCGTTGATGGGTCCCCAGTCGAGCTGGGTCGCGCGGGCGGCGGGGTTGAGCCGGAGCCAGACGGACGAGAAGATGCCCGACCCGCCGCCCACGTCGAGGATCGAGAGGTCTTCGCGCTCGGCCAGGCCCAGCACGTCGGCGGCGGTCTGTGCGGCGGTGACCGACAGGCCCGCGATGGCGGTGACGACCTTCTCCCAGTGGGGGTTGTCGGCCACCTCCACCATCGCATCCGCCGGCGGGCCCCCGGCGCGGAACACCTCGAGCCGGCCCGCCAGTTTGTCCATCTCGGCCAGCTTGAGCTGCGCGAAGCCGCTGATGTCGGTGGGCTGGCCCTCGACCAGGTACAGCTCGGCTTCCGGGGTGTTGCGGTAGGTGCCGTCGTGGGTCTGGAGCAGCCCCAGGCCGACGAGCCCGTCGAGGAGGCTCTGCACACCGCGCTGGGCCATGCCGGTTTTCGCGGCCAGCCGGCCGGCGGTGTCCAGCCCGCCGTGGATGAGCGTGAACAGCGAGTGCTGTGTCGCCACACCGAGGAGGCCGGTGGCCCAGTAGCCGCTGGCGATCTCCAGGATGCGGCCTGGGGAAGGCAGGTTGCCCGTCATCGTGTCCTTCTCCTCACAGGGATGCCGGCACGGCCTGCCGGCGTAGGTCCGCGGTGATCGCCGGCGCCTCCGCGCGCCAGCTGCCGACGGCCATTTCGGCGGTGATGCCGGGGCCGAAACCTGCGATCACACCGGTGGCGTCCGGGGTCATCGTGTCTTCCTCGAACAGCCTGCGCAGCGCGTCGAGTACGACCGCGCTGGCGATGTTCCCGTATTCCGTGAGCGTGGCCCAGCTGTGCCGGAACATGTGGAGATCGACGCCCAGGAACGTGCTCAGATCGGCGAGGATGCGCGGGCCGCCGGCGTGGATGATGTAGAGATCCAGGCCGCCGATGTCCCAGCCGTGGCTCATCGCGAGTTCACGCAGCACCGGGGCGAGCGGCTGCATCGTCCCGGGCACCCGGCGGTCCAGCTGGAAGTGGAAGCCGGTGGGCCGCACGGCGTAGGAGATCCAGCTCTCGGTGTCCGGGATGATGTAGGAGGCATTGCGTTCCAGCGACATCCCGGTGCCGCCGCTGCCGCGCACCACGGCGGCCGCCACCGCGTCGCCGAACAGCCCGTCGGACAACAGCGAGCCGATACCGTCGTCGTCGGGCTGGTAGCACAGCGAGCACAGTTCGCAGGAGACGATCAGAACGTTGCTGCGCGGGTAGGCGGTGCAGAAGTCGTGGGCCCGGTTGATCGCGGCGCCGCCGGCGGCACAGCCCAGCTGGGCGATGGGTATCTGCCGGGTGTCGGTGCGGAACCCCATGTTGTTGATCAGCCATGCCGTCATCGACGGCATCATGAACCCGGTGCAGGACACGAAGATGATCGCGTCGATGTCCCGGGCGGTCAGCCGGGCGTTTGCCAGGGCCTGTTCGATGACCTTCGGGCATCTCTTCTTGGCTTCGACCTCGAATATCCGGTTGCGCTCCTCGAGGCCGGGATGGCGGAGCGTCTTCTCGATCGGCTGCACGATGTGCCGTTTTTGCACACCCGTGTTCCTGATCAACCGAAGCGCCAGTGGCAGCTGTGGCTTCCCGTGGTGGGTCTCTTCGGCGAACTTCAGGGTTTCTTCCATGGTGATGACGTATTCCGGCACATCCACCGACGGTTTGCATAGCGTTGGCATATCCGTGGAGTCCACCTTCTGAGGAGTCGGCTCGGAGTTCGACACCTCCATACCCTTGCCCATCGCGCTTGCGATCGGCTTGGCGCGGGCTTGGGCTCCACCGCGTCGGTTGTGAACGGGCCGGCGCCGGCCGCTACTCGTCCCGGCGCGCGATGATCTCCTCCAGCATCCGCCGCAGCATGTCGATCCCGTCCCGGCCGAAGTGCCGGGCCCACATCCGCTCCATGTCCCCCAGGATCCGGGCGGCGGCGAGCTGGGCCGCCTGGCCCCGCTCGGTCAGCCGGATGAGCTTGGCCCGGCCATCGCCCGGGTCCGCGGTCCGTTCGACGTAGCCGAACCGCTCGAGCTCGTCGACCACTTCGGCGATGGCCTGCTTGCTGAACCCGGAGCGTTCGGCGAGCACGGTGAGCCGCGAGCCCTCCGGGTCGACGAACCGGAAGACGGAGCCGTGCCGGAACCGGACCCCCTCGAACCCCTCCTCGTGCAGCCGCCGGTGGAGCTGCTCGATGGTGAGGTCCTTGGCCTGCGCGAGCAGCGTGGGCAGCGGCACCTGGCGCTCGCCCGGCTTCCCCGGTCGCGTGGTCATCTCGGGCCACCTTTCTGACACAGCCAAGTCGTCAGGGGGCTTGACTAAAAAGTAGTACGGTTGCTTGACTAACTCTAGCGGCATCGGCAACTCGACCGCGAGACACGGCGCGACACCGGTTGTGAAGGGAAGAGTCATGAGCACTTCGGGCGAGGAGAACCGCAGGGCCGCCGGCTTCGGCGGCGAGGCCGTCGAAGCCTTAGGCAAGCGGGTGATGGGGCCGGTGCTGACTGCAAAGGACGAGCAGTACGACGCGGAGCGCGCCGGGAACCAGACCGCGCGTTCGCATCGGCCCGCGATCCTGGTGGGCGCGGTCGGCCCCGCTGATGTGCAGCAGGCGGTGGAGTTCGCCGGCCGCCACGGGCTTGCGGTGGCGGTGCAGGGCACCGGGCATGCGCTGGCGGCCGTCGCCGCCGAGGGCGGAGTCCTCATCAACACGTCCCGGATGACCGGCGTCCGCGTGAACGCGGAAGCGGGCACCGCGTGGGTGGCGGCCGGGACGCGCTGGGATCAGGTGATCCACGAGGCGGCGCCGGCCGGGCTGGCACCGCTGGCGGGCTCGGCCCCGGGGGTCGGCGTGGTGTCGTACACCCTCGGCGGCGGCCTTGGACTGCTTTCGCGGCGTTACGGATACGCCGCCGACCACGTGCGCAGCATCGACGTCGTCACGGCGGACGGGCGGCTGCGGCAGGTCACGGCGACGTCGGACCCGGACCTCTTCTGGGCGCTCCGCGGCGGCCGGGACAATTTCGGTGTGGTCACCGGAATCGAGATCGACCTCATGCCGGTCCCGACTCTCTACGGCGGTGGCCTGTTCTTCGACTTCGCGTCGGCCCGCGAGGTCCTTGACACGTATGTGCAGTGGTCGGCCGGCATGCCCGATGAGATGACCTCCTCGGCCGCGGTGATCTCCTTCCCCGACGCGCCGGTGCTCCCGCCGCCGCTGCGCGGTCGCCATGTCGTCCACGTCCGCATCGCCTACTCGGCGGACGACCTCGGCGCCGGCAAGGACCTGGTGGCGCCGCTGCGGGCACTCGACCCCTTCAACGACACCGTCCGTGAACTGCCCTACACCGAGGTCGGGACGATCCACAACGACCCGCCCGTGCCGGGCACCTTCGAATCGGCCACCACGCTGCTGGGCGAGCTCGACGCCGACACGGTCGGCGCCGTCCTGGACCTGGTCGGACCGCACGCGCCGGTGCCGCACGTCGTCGAACTGCGTCACCTCGGCGGCCGGCTCGCCCGCCCGGCCGACGTCGCGAACGCGGTCGGCAACCGCGACGCGCACTACTTGCTGAACGTGGTTTCGCGGCTGGAACGCGCCGACATCACCGCCATCCGGCCCGCGCACGAGCGCCTTCTCGAGGCGATCGCACCCTGGAGCACCGGAGGCCGGGCCCTGACCTTCCTGAACGGCGAGCGGGACACCGAGTACGTGCGCTCCGCGTACGACCCCGAGGACTACCAGCGCCTCACCGAGATCAAGGCCGCCTACGACCCGGAGAACATCTTCCGGCTCAATCACAACATCCCGCCGGCCGCCCCCGGGGGGAGCCGGGCGAGCCCAGGAGGGCGCTGAAGATCTTGGCTGGATCAGCGAGCGGCGGCTGGTGCGTGCAGCTGCAAGGCGCCGGGATGCCCTCGTAGCGGAGCTACCAGGGCGTTTCGGCAACGCGGCTGGGGGTGCCCCTCTGGGGGAGTGCGTGCCAGGCGTCGGGAGCCCGGCCAAGATCTTCAGTGCCCTCCTGGGGCACGTCCCGCCCGGGGAAGGGCTTCAGCGCTTCTCCGGGCCGAGGTGTACGGGCAGGCCGGTGACGGAGTTGGAGAAGATCGAGGGGACCGCGGTCAGTTCGGCGGGATCGACGGCGAGCCGGAGTTCGGGGTAGCGGGCGAACAGCGGGGGCAGCGCGGCCATCGCCTCGAACCGGGCCAGGGCAGGTCCGATGCAGACGTGCGGCCCACTGCCGAACGCCATGTGCCGCTTGACCGGCCGCGTGATGTCGAACTGGTCGGCACTCTCGCCGTACTGTCGCGCATCACGGTTGACGCCGCTCCAGGGAGCGAGGATGGCGTCCCCCTTGGGGATGGTGACGCCGGCCACCGTGATGTCCTCGGTCGGGAACCGGGCCGGGAAGTTTCCCACCGGGGAGTCCCAGCGCAGGGTCTCCTCGATGACCTGGCTCCAGAGGGCGGTGTCGCCGTCGCGGACCATCGCCAACTGGTCCGGGTGGGTCAGCAGGGCGCGCGTGGCGTTGACGATCAGGCTGATCGAGGTTTCGTGACCGGCGCCGATGAGCGTCCACAGCGTGTCCTCGAGTTCTTCGTCGGTGAACGCGTCATCGGCCTCGTCGTTGACGGCGGCGATCAGCGCGCTGGTCAGGTCGTCCGCCGGCTCGGCGCGTCGCATGGCGAAGAGGCGCTGGAACAGTCCGTGCCGCTCCTGCCGCGCGGCGAGGAACTGCTCGGCGGTCGTGTCGGCGCGTATGACGGTGTCGATGAGCGCGCGGAACCGTGACCACCACGCTTCGGGCACGCCTATGAGTTCGCATATCACCTGCATGGGGAACGGGTAGGCGTAGTGCCGCCGCAGATCGACCGTGCCGTCCGGCGCGGCCTGGCGGGGCAGGTCGTCCAGCATCGTGGCCACGATCTGGTCGATGCGCGGTCCCATGCGCTCGACCCGGGTCCGGGTGAAGGCGCGGGTCAGCGGGCGGCGCAGCCGCCGGTGCTCCGCGCCGTCACGGGCCATCAGATTGTTCAGCCGGATCATGCCGAGCAGCGGCCAGTCATCGGGGATCTCGCCACGGCGCAGGGCCTCCCAGTTGCGCCAGTCCCGCCCCACCCTGGGGTCGGCGGTGAGTTCGGCGAGCAGCGCGTAGTCGGTGACCACCCACATGCGGACGCCGCCAGGAAGCACGGCGCGGACGACCGGGCCGAGGTCGCGCATCAGGGCTGCCTCACCATGGCGGTCGGTGCCCAACGGGTCGATGGGAAAGAGCGGGAGAGAGGTCTGACTGAGCGTCGTGTCGGTCATGGTGACATTCCTCCTGGCTGACGTGACGTCGGACTGACTTGAGCTCGGAACGAAAATGCCACCAGAGTTCACTTGGGAATGACTAACCACTGACGTTTTCTCAGCGAAATGATCTGCGCGAAGCGGTGTGAAACAGACCATGCGTGGGTGGGTCGGGCGAACTGGGCCCGGCTGCGAACAGAC
>NZ_JBSFUU010000152.1:0-10056 GCF_053591955.1 Streptomyces sp. NPDC002845
TGTGGGGGGGGGCGCCCCCCCCCGCCCCGCCACCACCCCCGCCCCCCCCTCCCCCCCCCCACCCGCGACAGCCCCCCACCCGCACTGGATTCGCCAACGCGGACCGTAGGCAGGCAGGGCAGGACCGGGAACCTGAGACGGGGACAGGGGGAGGCAAGACGGCCCTGACGAATGTTGGCCGTGGCACCGCCCATCGCGTCGGGCGGTGCGGGCGGCGACGGCAGTCCGGACAGCCAACCCTCGCCCTCCGAATGCTCCCGAAAGAATTTCGCAATTCGTTCCATACCTTGACGCGGATTCCCGCCTGGTCACAAGATCAGCCCTGCCCATATGCCGCATCGGTGCGAAGAGCGGCCGCTCTCTTCGCACCCACCCAAACGACCCTCCGGAGGTCGGCCGTGCAGGTCCGGCCGGCCGTCATTCGCCCACGTTCACGTTCCGTCCAGGAGTCACCATGAGTTCACCCCTCTCCCGGCGCACCGCCCTCCAGGCCGCCGGAACCCTCGCCGCCGCCGGTCTGGCAAGCAGCGTCGCGGGCAGTGCACAGGCCGCCGCCATGGCGAAGGAGACCGCCACGACCGGCGACATCGTTGTCACCCACCCGACCCTGCCGCAAGTGCCGGTCAACAACGCCTTCACCGTCAAGGTCCGCCCGGTCGGTGGCAGTTGGCAGAGAGTCGGCGTCTACCTGGCCAAGCTGGCGCTGATCGACGCCGTCACCGGCAGCAACCCGGTCCAGAAGTCCTCCTGGGCCGCCTTCGACTTCTCCGGCACCGTCGAGGTCGAGGTCACCTACAACCGGGGCGGCGCCGAGAAGTTCCGCGTCCGCCCGGACTCGTACGGCATCAAGCCCGAGGTGCTCGGCGACACCGCGCGCTTCACCCTGGACCGGCCCCGCAACATCGTCGTCCAGGTCGACGACAAGATCTTCGACTGCCTGCACCTGTTCGCGAACCCGGTCGAGCAGAACCCGCCCGCCGAGGGCGACAAGAAGGTCATGTACTTCGGGCCCGGTTTCCACACTCCCCCCAACGGGGAGCTGAAGGTGCCCAGCAACACCACCGTCTACCTGGCCCCCGGTGCGGTCCTCCAGGCACACGTGAGAATCGAGGGGGCGGAGAACTCCCGGATCATAGGCCGCGGAGTGATCTACAACTCCAAGTGGGGCGCGATGCTGATCCGCAAGTGCGAGAACTTCACGATCGACGGCATCACGATCCTCAACCCCCGGTACGAGAACATACGGGTCGCCGAGTGCCGGAACCTCACCATCAGGAACCTGCGCGCCTTCAGCCGTGAGGGCTGGGGCGACGGCATCCAGCTCTACTGCTCGGAGAACGTCACGATCGACGGCTGCTTCCTGCGCACGTCCGACGACTGCATCGCCCTCTATACCCACCGCTGGGACTTCTACGGCGACACCCGCAACATCACCGTCAAGAACTCCTCCCTCTGGGCCGATGTGGCCCACCCGATCAACATGGGCGTCCACGGCAACCCCGACCCCGACAACCACGAGATGCTGGAGAACCTGAAGTTCGAGAACATCGACATTCTCGACCACCGTGAGCCGCAGGTGAACGCCCAGGGCTGCATCGCCGTCAATGCCGCCGACGGCAACCTCGTTCGGAATGTGAGGTTCGACAACATCCGCGTGGAGGACGTCCGCTGGGGCCAGCTCGTCCACGTGCGGGTCATCAACAACCCGGTGTGGAACAAGGCGTCCGGCCGCGGCATCGAGGACGTCTACATCAAGGACCTCAGCTACAACGGCAAGAACGCCGACGTGTCGATCATCGCCGGGACCGACGCGGAGCGCACCGTCAAGGACGTCACCTTCGAGAACCTCCGCGTCAACGGCCGCGTGATCGCCGACAGCGGGGGCAAGCCGCGCTGGTACCTGGCCTCGGACGGCGTGCCCATGTTCGTCAACGAGCACGTGCAGAACCTCCGCTTCCTCACCACCGAGGAGGCCGCGGCCCTGTAAGGCCTCAGCTCCTGCGGCCGTCGGAACGTACGGTGTTCGGGCCGGGGTCGGTGGTCACCCCGGCTCGCCGAGCCCCTGCTCTGCTGAGGCCGCACTGTTTCTGCGCCGCGGCGGCCGTGTCTGTGCACGTACGGCCGCCATGCCCCGCGGAGCGGTCGGCCCCCGCGCGGCCGGGCGTACGCTGAAGGCACCGAGGGTTCCTCGTGCGTCGGCTCCCACGCCGGTGCCGTTCTCGGCGAACGACGACGCCGGGTCGGACCCGTCCGCGCTCGGGGTTAGGGCTCGCCTCATGGCTGCGCACGTGCCGGACCGGCCGGTGACCGCGGACCCGGGGCGGGTCCCCGGCCAGAACCGGGGGCGCCCCGAGGAGCCGCGTCCGCCCAAGGGCCGGCAGGGGCCGTCGCCCATGGCGGGGGAGTTCCTCCGTTCGCTGACCCGGCGTCAGGTCGAGGACCGGTTGGGGGAACTCGGCGATCTGTACGCCCGGACCACCGGCGGCGAGCCGGGGGTGTGGAGCCAGGCCCGTTCCGCCTTTCTGCGGCGGCTCTCGGTCGATGTGCGGCGACCGGGGTTCGCCCTGGTGGTCGTGGAGAGAGTTGTTCCGTCGATGGCCGCTGTTCCGCAGGGGGCCACTGTCCTGACGGGATGCGCCTACGGCTTCCCGGTGCGCGGCGACGGTACCTGCTGGCGTGGCCTCGATGGATGTCTTCCGGAGAGCCTGCTCCGTGTCGCCGAGTCCGGACGGCTCTTCGCGATCTCCGAGATCCTCGTCGAACACCGTGTGCGCGCCGAGAACCAGGACCGCGACTGGAACCTCGCCCGCCGCCTCCAGAACCGGCTGCTCACCGACCACGCCGCCGTGCTCGGCGTCATGCTGGTGAACCGCGGCGACGCCGAGACCCTGGACGCGCTGCGGTCCTGGGGATGGCGGCACGCACCGGCGGACGCCCGGGAGACCCTCCTGCTCGCGCCCTGCCGAGTCCTGGTCCTGCGCTGACGCGAGTCCGACGCGGGAGTCCGACGCACGAGACCGACGCGCCGGAGGACCTCTGCGCCCACCCCGGCGGGAGCCCGGCGGCCCCACTCTCGGCCCCTCGTCCCCGCAGGCCACCGGGCCGTGCGGCGGCCGTACGCCGGCGCGCCTCGTGGACGACGGCCCCCCGCAGGGCACGCGCCAGGAGCCGGAGACGGCCTACCGGCGCAGCGGCGACACCGTAACTGCCAGCCACTGCCAGCCACTGCCAGCCACCGGCAGTCACCGGCATCACTCCCCATCGGCCCGCGTCGGTGCTCGGCGTGAGACAACGTCGGCCGGAGGAATAAGGTTGAAAGTGGATGATCCGAACGCGGTCGAGGGCTCACGAGAGCGAGATGAGCGGCCATGGAGCGGCGTGTCGTCGACGACCGGGGAGCGAGGGCCGCCCGGGGGGTCGGCGGTGAGGCGCTCACCGCGCGCGTCACCGTCGACGAAAACGGCATGGTGACCGGGTGGAGCGAGGGTGCCGAGCGGTTGCTCGGGTATGCGGCGGCGCGGATTCTCGGCCGTCCGGCGGCCTCGTTGCTCGCGGAGGAGCCCACGTCGGGCGACCTGCCGCCGTTCTCGGAGCTGCCGAGGTGGCATGGGACGGTCGCTCTCCGGCACCGTGACGGGCACCGCGTGAAGGCAAGGGCCCTGGCGTATCACCGGACGCGGGACGACGGGACCCGCGACTGGCTCGTGCTCTCCGCGGTGGGCGGGCGGCCGCGGCCGCACCCCGACGACGACGCGCTCGTACGGTGGGCTCTGCTGGACTCCCCGTACTGCGCGACCTCCGTGTACGACACGGACCTGCGCTTGCGTCGGTCCAACCGGGCCGGACAGGACTTGTTCGGCCTGAGCGACGACGACATGCGCGGGCTGCGGCTGCCGGACGTGCTCGCCGACCCGGCGGCGGAGGACGTCGAGCGGCTGATGCGGCGGGCCCTGGAGAGCGGCGAGCCGCAGTACCTGGAGGACCACGCACGTGTCCCCGGCGAGACTCGTGAGCACGCCTGGGCGTTCTTCCTCTACCGCCTTCAGGCCCCGGACGGCCGTGTCCTGGGCGTGGCCTCCACCGCGCACGACATGACGGAGCAGTACTGGGCCCGCAAGCGCCTCCAGCTGATCGCCGAGGCCAGCTCCCGTATCGGCAGCACTCTCGACGTGACCCGGACGGCGCAGGAACTGGCGGACGCGGCGGTCCCGGAACTCGCCGACTTCCTCAGCGTCGACCTCCTGGTGCCCCTCGACGACCTACTCGAACAGCCCCCGGGAGCGCCGGGTGCGGGCGGCCCTCTCGTGCTGCGGCGCATCGCCCACCAGTCGGTGTATCCGGGGGTCCCGGAGGCTGTCGTCGCGCCGGGCGAGGTGGACCGGTACCCGGAGGGCTCGCCGCCGGTGGAGAGCCTGCGGTCGGGCCGCGCCCTGCTGTACCAGGTGACCGAGCCCCCGATCGCCGACTGGGTCGCCCGGGACCCGCTCAGGACCTCCCGGATCCGCGACTTCGGCTTCCACTCGGTGATGACCGTGCCTCTCTCGGCGCGCGGAACCACCCTGGGTGTCGCCGTCTTCGTCCGCCACCGGCGCCCCGAGCCGTTCCGGGAGGACGATCTGGTGCTGGCCGAGGAACTGGCGGCGCGGGCCGCGGTCTGCGTCGACAACGCGCGGCGCTACGCCCGCGAACGCGGCACGGCTGTCACCCTGCAGCGCAGCCTGCTGCCGCAGCACCAGCCCGAGCAGGCCGCGGTCGAGGTCGCCTCCCGCTACCTCCCGGCCGGTGCCCAGGCCGGGGTGGGCGGCGACTGGTTCGACGTGATCCCGCTGTCCGGGGCCAGGGTGGCGCTGGTCGTGGGCGACGTGGTGGGCCACGGCATCCACGCCTCCGCGGCCATGGGCCGGCTGCGTACCGCCGTACGGACCCTCGCCGACATCGATCTGCCCCCCGACGAACTGCTCACTCACCTCGACGACCTGGTGGGCCTCCTGGCCACGGAGACCGAGGGCGCGCAGCGGGCCGTGGGGGACGTGGAGACCGCGGGACACGTCGGGGCGACATGCCTGTACGCCGTGTACGACCCCGTCTCCCGCCGCTGCACGCTCGCCCGGGCCGGGCATCCGCCGCCCGCCGTGGTGAGCCCGGACGGCACCGTGGAGCTGCTCGACCTTCCGGCGGGACCCCCGCTGGGCCTGGGCGGACTGCCCTTCGAGTCGATGGAGATCGAACTGCCGGAAGACAGTCTGCTGGTCCTCTACACCGACGGCCTGATCGAGTCCCGGGACACCGACATCGACGTCGGCCTCTCCATGCTGCGCCAGGCCCTCACCAGCCCTGCGGGCTCGCTGGACGTGCTGTGCGACACGGTTCTCGCCGCCGTGCTCCCCCAGCGGCCCGACGACGACGTGGCCCTGCTCGTCGCCCGCACTCGCGCGCTCAAGACCGACCGGGTCGCCGTCTGGGAGGTGGCCCCCGATCCGGCCGCCGTCGCCGACACCCGCAAGAACGCCGTCCGTCAGCTGGAGGCGTGGGGTCTGACCGAGGCGGCCTTCGTGACCGAGCTGGTCGTCAGCGAACTGGTCACCAACGCCATCCGGCACGCCGAGCCGCCCATCCAGCTGCGTCTCATCCACGACCGAAGCCTCATCTGCGAGGTATCGGACACCAGCAGCACGGCACCCCACATGCGCCGCGCCCGCGCCTTCGACGAGGGCGGCCGAGGGCTGCTCCTGGTCGCTCAGCTCACCCAGCGCTGGGGCACCCGCCCCACCCCCACGGGCAAGACGATCTGGGCGGAACAGAGCATTGATGCCGCCCGACCGTTCCCTGTCGTCTGAGGGCCCTGGGGGCGGGACGGCGCGCGCTGTGGGGCGCGCCGTCCCGTGGGTGTGGCTGCCGGTGGTCAGTTCCTCCGGCACCTGCTGATGTCGATCCGTACGATCTGCGGGTCGTGGTCGCTCGCCTGGTCGGCGAACTCGGCGTTGATGTGCACCACGTCGTAGTCGAAGTGGGTGACGGCCGGGCTGGTCAGGATGTGGTCCAGGGTCTGGGAATTGCCGTCGTAGACGTAGGTGTAGCGCTCGGCGGCCGGCAGCTCGGTGATCAGCGGGTTCAGGACGCGGCCGGCGGTGAGCGTGGTCATCGTCTGCGAGAACTCGAAGTCGTTGATGTCGCCGAGTACGACGGCCTTGGCGTTCCGGTCGGCCGCGAGCAGCGACTTGACGAAGGTGTTGACCTCGGCGGCCTGGGCGTGGCGCTTGGTCTCCGAGCCGCGGGTCGGGTCCTGGTAGCGGCCGTGCAGGGGCTGGTCGCCGCCCTTGGAGCCGAAGTGGTTGGCGATCACGAAGACGCGCTCGCCGCGGAAGACGAACTCGCCCACCAGCGGCTTGCGGCTGCTGCCCCAGGCGTCGCTGGTCGGGTTGATCCGGCCGGGGGAGTACGTGAGCTTGGCGCCCTTCCTCGTCTTCACCACGCTCGTGGCCGTGGTGGCGTCGCCGCCGGGCCGGTCGGTGAAGGAGACCCGCTTGGCGTTGTAGAGGAAGACCAGGCGGATGTTGCCGCCGGGCTGGCCGCCGTCCTGGTTGTTCTCGGGGGAGACGTAGCGCCAGGCGTAGCGGGGGCCGCCGGCCGCGCGGATGGCATCGGTGAACCGGGTCAGGGTGGCCTCGGCGCCGACGGTGCCGTCGTTCACGGGGCCGTTGTCGTCCTGGATCTCCTCCAGCGCGACGATGTCGGGCGAGCTGAGGTTGACCGCGACGCCCTCGGCGAGCCGGTCGAACTTCTCCTGGTCGTCGAGCGCGTCCAGGTTCTCCACGTTGTACGTGGCGACCGCGAGCTCCTTGCGCTTCTGACGGCGGGTCACCTCGGCCTCGATGCCCCCGTCCACCAGGGTGCCCAGCCGGGTGGCCTGGAGGTTGTAGCCGCCGAAGGTGGAGTAGTCGAGCGGGCCGCTGGTCGTGCCGGACAGCTCGTCGCCGACGTTCACCTCGGGGAAGGCGGTCGTGGTGTCGAGCGACATCACCTTGATACGGCCGGTGTTGGGCCGGTCGTAGGAGGAGTAGACGGTGCCGCCGCGGGCGCTCGGGCTCTCCCCGGGCTTCACCGTCACCCACAGCTCGTCGAACCGGGTGGTCGCGCCGACCACGCGCGCGTCGGACGCCTCGACCCGCATGCCCTCCAGGGACTCGTAGAAGTCCAGGGCGTATGCGGCCGGTTCGAGGGTGAGCGCGTCGATGCTGCCGCCGTCCGCGGTGGGCACGTACGCGTCCGGGACGGTGGTGGCGTCCAGCGTGACGGCCTCGGGCAGCGGGTTGCCGCTGGAGAGCACGGTCGCGGTGGGGCCGGTGATCTCCGTGACCGACTGGCTGGTGCTGCTCGGGTAGTACTCGGTGACCCTGCCGCTGACCAGGACCGAGTCACCGGCCGCCACGGTGGGGGTGGCCGAGCCGGTGTAGACGAAGACGCCCTCGCTCGTGCGCGGGTCGGCGTCGGACTCCGGGTCCTGGATCCAGTAGCCCCTGGAGCCGGTGGTGCGTACGCCGGTGACGATGCCGGGGACGCGGGTGACCGTCTGCCCGGCGAGCGGGGAGAGACGGGTGGTGCCCTGGAGGTCGTGGACGCGGACGGTACCCGGCTCGGTCGAACCGCCACCGTCCCCGTCTCCGTTCCCACCCCCGTCCCCGTCCCCATCCCCGTCTCCGTCGCCCTCACCCGAACCGGGCGTCTGTCCGGCCGAGTTGACCGGCGACGGCGTACCGGCGGCGAGGTCCGCGGCGTTGTCGTCGGTGTCGGCCAGGGACGCGGCACGGGCGACGGAGGCGGTGTTGGAGGCGCCGGTGACCGGGCCGCCGCCCTCGCGGACGAGCGCGCTGCCATAGCCCACCAGGTCGACGATCCTGCTGTCGGCCGCGCAGTCCGCAGCGGTCTTGCAGGTCAGCGCCGTGGTGCCGGAGACCAGGGCGATCGTGCCGCTGCTGGCGCTCATCGCGATCGAGCCGGTCGCGTCGGCGGCCGGCAGCGCCGTCGTACCGCCGTTGCCCGCCGCCTCGGCGACCAGGTACCGGCCGCCGGGGGCGATGGCACCGGTGAGCGCGGTCACCTGCCACCGCGAGGACGCCGACGGCGAGCCGGGCAGGTACTGCACGCTGTAGCCCGACAGGTCGTAGGCCCCGGAACCGGCGTTGCCGAGCTCGACGAAGTCCCGGACCAGGGTCGCCCCCGAGTTGCCCCCGCCGCCGTACACCTCGGCGATCACCGCGGTGTCGGACGGTGCCGCGAACGCGGCGGGCAGGGCGGTGAAGACGAACGCGCCCGCCACCCCCACGGATATCAGCGGGTAGGCGGCGCGGCGCGCGCGGGGACTGCTGCCGGGGCTGGTGCCTCGTCTGTTTCCTGCGGGTCTGGACACGCTGGCGGTCTCCTCGTACATCGGTCCATCGGGTGCGTCGTCGTGCACGTCAACACGCTGTCGGCCGACGGCGCGTGAAGCGGCGGTGTGGGGGAGTCGGCTCAAGTTACGCGCGTAGAGGCAGGGTCGCCAAGAGGCCGCAGGTTAAATTCGGGGAACGAAGAAGGGGCGGGTCTCCCGCGCCCTGCGAGCAAGGCGCCGATGTCCGCGGACGGGGCGGCCGTCCGCGGACATCGGCGTGTTGGTGTGGTGAGGGCGCGCGGGCTACTTGGTGGTGCGGTAGGCGCGGTGGATGGTGGGCAACGTGCAGACCAAACTCCCCGCCCGCAACCGCGTCGAGATCGCCGCCTGGGCCTGGCGGTCGGGCCTCGTCGACCAGTGACCAGTGACCAGTGAGCAGTGAGGTCCCGGCCTGCCCCGTGATCCGAACCTGACGTCCGACGCCCCGGACCGGTCACGGGTCGGGGCGTCGGACGTCAGGTTCGGGCCACAGGAGAGGCCACTTGGGGTCCGGGACGGCTCAGAACATGGTGTTGTCGTTGGCGGACTCCGCCGGTACGTCCTGGACCACGTCCCAGTGCTCGACGATCTTGCCGTTCTTGCCGACGCGGAAGATGTCCACGACGGCCTGGCCGCGGTCCTCGGGGTTGAGGCGGTAGTGGGCGTGGATGGAGACGAGGTCGCCCTGGGTGATGACGCGCTTGCGCTCCACGATCAGGTCCGGGAACTGCTCGAAGAAGTTGGTGAACTGTTCACGCAGGCCGGCGGAGCCGCTGGGGATGTCGGGGTTGTGCTGGTGGTACTCCGGGGCGAGGTACCTGACCGCGTCGGGGTTCTTGTCGACGAGGAGGGTGTCGAAGTACTGGGTCGCCACCTTCTCGCTGAACGGCGTCAGCCAGCGGGGGCCAGGCTGGTTGGTCTGCGGCCGGCTGACCGTGCCGAACATGTCGTTGCCGTTGACGGTGGTCTCCGGTACGTCCTGGACCACGTCCCAGTGCTCGGCGATCATGCCCTTCTTGTCGAAGCGGAAGATGTCGACCACGGCCACGCCGCGGGTGCCGGGCTCGTAGACCGGGTTGGAGTGCACCATGACCAGGTCGCCCTGGGCGAGGACCCGCTTGACGTTGTACACGTGGTCCGGGAACTGCGCGGTCCAGTCGCGAATGAAGTTCTTGATGGCCTCCCGGCCGTTGGGGGCCGCCGGGTTGTGCTGGATGTAGTCCTCGCGGATGTAGCGGTCAGCGACATCGAGGTTGCCCTCCTCGAAGAGCTGCCGGAGCACGTGGACGGCGACGCGCTTGTTGCGCTCCTCGACGTAAGGGCTGCTCTGCCAGGAGCCCGCGGTGGCCGTGCTGGGCGCGATGGTGATGCCGGTTGTGGTGGTGGCGGTGGCGGCGGGGGCGAACCCGGCCACGGCTCCGACGGTGGCGGCGGCCAGCAGGGCGGCGAGGGCCTTGCGGGAGAGCAGGGTGCTGCGCATGACGGTGTTCTCCAATGCGGGGCTGAGTATGGGGTGGTGGGCTGAGCAGGTCGGATGAAGTCCGCTGCGGTGGGGCGGCGCCCCCGAAGGGGCGCGGGCTGTGTACATATGCGGCTTCGCCGCGTGGGCGCGACCAGCCACGGCGCCGCCGCAGACGAACGACGACGGC
>NZ_JBSFUU010000153.1:0-9946 GCF_053591955.1 Streptomyces sp. NPDC002845
GACGCCACCAACTCCCACAGCTCGGCAGGCGACCCAACCCCACCGGGCAACCGGCACGCCATCCCCACCACCGCCACCGGCTCCCCCACACCGGCAGGCTGGGCAGCGTCCGGGCCCTCCGTCTCGTCCTCCGCCGCGTTCCGCACGTACCGGATCAGCGCCTCGGGGGTCGGGTGGTCGTAGACCAAGGTGCTGGGCAGCCGTGTACCGGTGGCCCGGCTGAGGAGGTCGCTCAGTTCGACGCCCATGAGGGAGCTGAAGCCGAGTTCCTTGAAGGAGGCGCCGACCGGCACCGCGTCGGCCGAGTCGTGGCCCAGGACACGGGCGACATGCGTACGTACCAACTCGGCCGATACAAGGCGGCGGGGGTCGCCATCGGTCACCGCCGGGACGACCGGGCCGGCCGTGGTGGCGTCGGACGCCGGGAGTTCCGGCGCGGCCGCGCCGGTGGCCGCCCGGCCGACGAGGCCCTGTGGGAGCCGTCCGCCGTCCGTGTCCAGCCAGTACCGCTGCCGCTGGAAGGCGTAGGTGGGCAGGGCGACGCGGCGGGCGCGCGAGCAGGCGAGTACCCGGTTCAGAACTGCGGGGACACCGTTGACGTGCAGCTCCGCGAGTGCCGTGACGAGGGTGGACACCTCGTCACGGTCCTCCCGGACGGCGGGTACGAAGACCTGGTCGGCGCCGTCGGGCGCGCAGTCGCGGGCCATGGAGGAGAGCACCGCGTCCGGCCCGATCTCCAGGTGGAACCTGATGCCGCGGGTGTGCAGGGTCCCGACTCCGTCGAGGAAGCGCACTGCGTCGCGGGCGTGGCGGACCCAGTGGTCCGGCGACCGGAGTTCGTCGTCGGTGGCGGTGCGGCCGGTCAGGTTGGAGACCACGGGGATGCTCGGGACCCGGTAGGTCAGGCTCTCGGCGACCTGGCGGAACTCGTCGAGCATGCCGTCCATGTGCGGTGAGTGGAACGCGTGGCTCACCCGCAGCCGCCTGGTCTTGCGGCCGCGGTCACGCCATCGCCGGGCGAGGCGGAGCACTGCGTCCTCGTCGCCGGAGAGCACGGTCGAGGCGGGCCCGTTGACCGCGGCGACGTCGACCCGGCCTTCGTGACCGGTCAGGTCGGGGCGCAGTTCCGCCTCGGACGCCTGGACCGAGACCATGGCGCCGCCTTCGGGCAGCCGCTCCATCAACCGTCCGCGGGCAGCCACGAGCGCGCAGGCGTCGGGCAGGTCCAGTACGCCGGCCGCGTGCGCCGCCACCAGTTCGCCGACGGAGTGGCCCAGTACGGCGTCCGGGGTCAGTCCCCAGTGTTCGAGCAGCCGGTACAGCGCGGTCTCGAAGGCGAAGAGCGCCGGCTGGGTGTAGAGGGTCCGGTCGAGCAGGGCCGCGTCGGGGGTTCCGCCGCCGTCGAAGATCAGGTCCCGCAGCGGCCGGTCGAGGATCCGGCCCAGCTGCTCGCACGCCGTGTCGAAGGCGTCCGCGAACACGGGGTACGTGGCGTGCAGTACGGCGCCCATGCCGGGCCGCTGGCTGCCCTGCCCGGTGAACAGGAACGCGAGGCCCCCCTCGCGTACGGTGCCCTCCACCACGCGTGCCGCGGGGCGTCCTTCGGCGAGGGCCGCCATCGAGGCGAGGAGGTCGTCGCGGTCGGTGGCGAGGACGACCGCGCGCCGCACGAAGTGGGTGCGGGTCGCGGCACAGGAGTACGCGATCTCACTCGGCGCGAGTTCGGGGCGGTCGGCGAGATGGCCGAGCAGGCGGGCCGCCTGGGCACGCAGGGCGGGTTCGTCACGGCCGGAGAGGGCCACGGGAGCGGGCGGCCGTGCGGCGGACGGATCGGGTTCGGCGGCGGGTGCGCCCCGGCCGCACCAGTCCGACAGCACCAGGTGGCAGTTGGTGCCGCCCATGCCGAACGAGCTCACTCCGGCCGTCCTGGGCAGGTCGTCGTACGGCCAGGGAGCGAGTTCCCGCTGGACCGTGAGGTTGAGGCGGTCCAATGGCAACGAGGGGGGCGCGGCGGTGAAGTTGAGGCTGGGCGGGAGGGCCTGGTACTCGATGGAGAGGATCACCTTGAGCAGGCCCACGACGCCAGCCGCGGCTTCCAGGTGGCCGACATTGGTCTTGGCGGAGCCGACCGCCAGCGGTCGGCCGGGCGTCCTCGCGGTGCCGAGCGCCGCGCCGAGGGCCGCCGCCTCGACGGGGTCGCCGGCCTTCGTCCCGGTGCCGTGCAGTTCGACGTACTGCACCTGGTCGGGTCCGGTCCCGGCCCGCCGGTGAGCGAGCAGGATCACCTCGCGCTGGGCACTCTCGTCGGGCACGGTCAGCCCGGAGGAGGCGTTGCCGGCGTTGTTCACGGCACCGCCGAGGATCAGGCACCGGATGGAGTCGCCGTCGGCGATCGCCCGGTCGAGGGTCTTGAGGACGACCAGCGCACCGCCCTCGCCCCGTACATAGCCGTTGGCCCGCGCGTCGAAGGTGTGGCACCGCCCGTCCGGCGAGAGGGCGCCGGAGCTGGCAGCGACGAGCGCGCCGTCCAGGGCGAGGTTGAGGCTGACGCCGCCGGCCAGGGCGGCCGTGCAATCGCCCGCGCGCAGGCTCTCGCAGGCCAGTTGGACGGCCACCAGGGAAGAGGCCTGCCCGCAGTCGACGGTCTGGCTGGGCCCCCGCAGAGCGAGGGCGTGGGAGAGCCGGTTGGCGATCATGGTGCGCTGGCTTCCGACCGCGGTGTGCCGCGTGATGCCGGCGGCGCCGAGGCGAGCGCGCAGCGTGGCGTAGTCGTCGGCGGTGGCTCCGACGAACACGGCGGTCGAGCTGCCGGCCAGGGTGCCGGGGACGGTGCCGGCTTGCTCCAGCGCCTCCCAGCCGAGTTCCAGTACGAGACGCTGCTGCGGGTCCATGGCGGTGGCTTCGCGCGGGGAGATGCCGAAGAAGGCGGCGTCGAAGAGGTCGGCCCGGTCGAGGAAGCCGCCCCAGCGCACGCGTTCGGCGTCCGGCGCGTCCGCGGCGGCGGCGATCGCGTCCGCATCCCAGCGGTCGGACGGTGCCTCGGTGATGGCGTGCCGGCCCGCGGCGAGCAGCCGCCAGAAGGTCTCCGGGTCGGGCGCGCCGGGCAGTCGGCAGGAGTAACCGATGACCGCAATCGCCGTACGCGGATCGACGTTGTCCTCATAAGACATTTCTGCCACTTCCGGATTTCCGGCTGTCCGGGCAATGGAAAGTACTCGGGCCACGGAGGAACTCTCCCAGCCCGGCATATCGTTTCGATAGCGTCGGCCGCGACACCCGACCGACTGCGGAGGGCCGTGAGAACTGGCACTTTTCGGAAGGCCGGTTCGTGGGTACGGTGACTGCGCAACAACGGTCTCGTCGGCCTTGTAACGCAGTTGGCGAACCGAGAACACCATGGCCTGTTTATTCCTTTTTTACTTGAGGACACATCGGGAGTTAGTGATGGCATTGGGCTTTCTGTTCGGCGGCGGGGTCGGTACCGAAGTGCACGGCCTGGAGATGTACCGGGCCCATTCGGTGATGCGGGATCTGTACGAGCAGGTCTCGGCATGGACCGGCCTGACGGTGGGCCAGATCCTGGAGGAGGAGCTGCCGGAGCCCCAGGAGGAGAGGCAGAGCGCCGGGACGATCCGTGAGACCGCGCTCGCCCTCGGCATCCACGACGTGCTGGCGGAGCAGGGGCTGCGTCCGGCGGTGCTCGGCGGGCTCAGCCTCGGCGCGATGACGGCGAGCTGTCTCGCGGGCGCCATCGGCCGGCGGGAGCTGTTCGAGATGCTGGCGCACGCCCGCCACACCCCCGAACTGCCCGCCGAGGAGCCGGAGCAGGGCCTCGCCCTGGCGTTCGCACCGGCCGACGGCGACCTGGCGGCCGCGTACCGGGGTGAGGGCCGGGCCGGGGTGCATCTGTCCGGCGACTTCGGCCCGACGGCCGACGGGGCCATGCGGATCCTGATGCTGTCGGGCGAGCGGACGGCTCTGGACGCGCTGGCGGCCGACCTCCCCCCGGGCACCGTCGCCCCGCTGCCGGATCGGCCGATCGCCGTCCACTCCCCGCTGCGTCGTCACTTCCGCGAGTTCATGGCGCCCTACATTGACGCGATGCCCTTCAAGGCGCCCGAGGTGCCGCTGGTCTCCTGCCTGGAACGGAAGACGCTGACCTCGGCCGACGAGGTACGGGACCTGTTCGACCGGAACTCCACGGATCCGATCAGCCTGGTGGACGTCTGCGAGGAGATGAAGGACCAGGGTGTGCGCCTGGGCCTCATCATGGGCGGTTCCATCCCGGACGGGATCCTCAGGTTCCCGTTCCCCGTGGTACACGTCGACAAGCCGGAGCACATCCAGCAGGTACTGAACAGCGCGTACGAGTTCGGCATAGACCTCTCGCCGGCGCAGGCCCGATGAGAACCCCACAGACCGCCGTGCCGCTGGCCGCGCAGGGCACGGAGTGCGACGCGCTCATCGACGACTGGCTCGGAACCGACCTCGACGAGTGGACCCGGACGGTGGTTGCGCGGCACTTCCACCCCGAGACCGGCAGCCCGTACTGGCTGCGGCGCGCCACCGAACTCGACTTCGACCCACGGGATATCACCCGCTATGCGGAGCTCACGGCGTTCGGCCCCTTCCCGGTGGAGATCCTGCGCACCCAGGACCCGGCCGACCTGGTACCGCTGGCCGTACCGCGCCCCCTGACCGGCCGCATCTGGGACACCGGCGGCACGACCGGTACGCCCTGCCGGCTCTTCTACACGCCCGCCATGCTGCTGCACCGCGGCGCCTGGCGCCGGTGGTCCTTCGTCACCGAGGGCTTCGCCCAGGGCCGGACCTGGCTCCAGGCGACCCCCACGGGACCTCATCTGATCGGCAACGGCCTGTGGGAGGTGTCCGAGCTGTACGCCGGACAGGCCTACGCGGTCGACATGGACCCGCGCTGGGTCAAGCGGCTCATCCGGGGCGGCCGGCTGGCGGACGCGGCCGAGTACACCACCCACCTGCTGGAGCAGATCGCGGACGTACTCGCCCAGGGCAGGATCGACTACGTCAACACCACACCCGCGGTCTTCCAGGCGCTGGTGCGCCGGTTCCCCGAGCTGGTCGCATCTCTGCAGGGGGTGCGGCTGAGCGGTACACAGATGAGCCCGGACATGTACCGGGACTTCGTGGCCGCGATGGGCGGCGGGATCTGCGGCCGCAGCTACGGCAACACCTTCGGCAACGCGGCGGGGCTGCCCGTCGAACAGAATGCCGAGTTGATGCCCTACGTCCCGAATCACCCTCAGGTGACAATGACAGTCGTACGCAAAGAGGACTGGTCAGCGGCCGTGGAATACGGCACTGTAGGGCAGGTCAGACTGACCGTCCTCCACGACGACTTATTCCTCCCCAACATCCTGGAACGCGACCAGGCCCTGCGTTACGACACCGGCGAAAAATGGCCATCCGACGGGGTCGCCAACGTATCTCCGCTGCAAACCACTTCCTCGTCCCCCGAGGGACTGTACTGACCAAACTTTTTAACGACTCGTTATCCCCCCTCCGACGATCTACTCGTGAGTCTACGAATAGAATTCCGTCGTGCCGTAAATGAGTACATGTGTGATGCTGATCGAGCGTGAACAAGAGTTGTCCGCGTTGCATGGCCTGCTCTCCGAAAGCCGCTGCGGCAAAGGACAGATCGTACTTGTCAGCGGCGCGGCCGGCAACGGCAAGTCGGAACTGCTGTACGCCTTCGCCGAGGAGGCGTCCGCGGCCGGTTCCCTCGTTCTGAGAGCCACCGGCCGGGAGGAGGAACGCGACGTCCCCCTCGGTCTTGTCCGGCAGCTCGTCCGGGACCTTGCGCTGCCCGCGCCGCTGCGCACGCAGATGGCCCTGCTGGAGAGCAGTGTCGCGGCCGATCCGGCCGCCCGCCAGGAGTCGCTCGCCCTGCAGGCGCGGGTCGCCCACGGTCTGTGCCGTTCGCTGCTGCGCGCCGCCGGGGCGGGCGATCTGCTGATCAGCATGGACGACATCCACCACGCCGACTCCGCTTCTCTGGGCTGCCTGCTGCATCTGCTCCCGCACACCAGATCCGCCCCCATGATGCTGGTGTGCAGCCGACCGGACAGCGCCCGCCACTGTCCTCCGCAGTTGAGCGCCGAGCTGCTCCGCCATCCCCGTTACCGGCGCATCCGGCTGACTCCGCTGTCGCAGCGGGGGACGACCGCGCTGGCATCGGAGGCACTGGGTGCGGAGGAGGCGCAGATCCTCGGCCCTGTCTACCACGCCGTCAGCGGGGGCAATCCACTGCTGATCCGCGGTCTGCTGGGGGACCGGCGTGACCGGCCGGTGGACGGTGACGGCAGCGAACCCGGAGTGCCGGTCAGGGGAGAGGAGTTCGGGCAGGCGGTGCTGGCCTGCGTGCGCAGTGGCGAGCAGCCGGTCCTCGGTGTGGCCCGCACGATGGCGGTGCTGGACGACTGTGCTTCCCCCGATCGCATCGGCCGCCTGCTCCGGATGCACCCTGCCTCGGTGGCCGACGCGCTGCGGCACCTGGAGGCCGCCGGCCTCGCCGAGGGCCACTGCTTCCGTCATCCGGCGGCGCAGTCGGCCGTGCTGGAGGACATACCGTGCGACATCCTCAGGGAACTGCGGCTCGACGCGGCGGAGCTGCTCCACCACGAAGGAGTCCCGACGCCCACCGTCGCCCGGCACCTCGTCGCGGCGGGAGGCGTACCACAACCCTGGGCCATTCCCGTACTGACGGATGCCGCCGAGCATGCGCGCCAATGCGGGGACCTCACCTTCGCCCTGCAGTGTCTGGAAATGGCGTTGGCCGGCTCCGACGACGTGCGTGAGCAGGCGCTCATGACGGTGATGATCACCCGGCTGGAATGGCAGCTCAATCCCTCCACCGTGGCTCCCCGTCTGGCACGTCTGGCCGACGCGCTGCTGGCGGGCATCCTGCCCGTCCAACTCGCCGTCCCGCTCTTCCGGACTCTGCTGTGGCATGGTCGTCCCGACGAAGCCGCCGAGGTGATCCGTGTGCTCCGCCCGGACACCCCTGGCTCCTACGGCCTGCTCTCGGAAGCCCACGAATGGCTGCGGAACCGGTATCCGACGATGATGTCCCTCCTGGCCGCCGTCCCGGACGGCTCGGGCGCCCGCGACAGCCGGGAACCGGCGGCCAACAGGTCCGTCCTGCTCGCCGAGACCATATTCGGCTCGACCCTGCGCAACGGGGGCGACGAGTCCAGCGCCTGGAGCGCGGAACAGGTACTGCGCTCGTGTCGCCTGGACGACACCAACGTGTGCGCGCTGGAGTCCGCACTGCTCGCGCTCGTCTACGCGGACAGGCTCGACCGGGCCTCCGTGTGGTCGGGCAGGCTTCTGCAGGAGGCCACCGCCCGGCAGGTGCCCACCTGGCAGGCGAAGCTCACCGCGATACGCGCCGAACTGGCCCTGCGGCAAGGTGACTTGAACGAGGCGTACGCCCTCGCCCGTTCCGCCATGACACACCTGTCGCCCCGGAGTTGGGGAGTCGCCGTCGGGGCGCCACTGAGCACCCTCGTCCTGGCCGCGACCGCCATGGGGGCGGACGACGTCGCCGAGGAACACCTGCGCCACTCGGTACCCGAAGCGATCTTCCAGTCCCGCTACGGCCTGCAGTATCTGTACGCCCGGGGCCACCACCACCTTGCCGCCAACCGGGTGCACGCGGCCCTGGACGACTTCCTCCTCTGCGGCGATCAGGCCCGTGCCTGGGACATGGACCTGCCCACATTCCTCCCTTGGCGCAGCGGCGCGGCGGCTGCCCATCTGCGCCTGAGACAGCGGGACCAGGTCCGCCGGCTCGCGGAGGCGGAACTCGCCCGCCCGGGCAGCGCCAAGTCCCGCAGCCGTGGCGTCGCCATGTGCCTGCTCGCCGAGATCGCCGAGCCGCGGCGCCGAACGAGTCTGCTGCTGGAGGCCGTCAGCATCCTGCGGCTCGCCGGGGACAGGCTGGAACTCGCCCGGGCGCTCGCCGCGCTGAGTTCCGCGCAAAGGGCGACCGGCGAGGCCGAGCAGGCAAGGCGGGCGCTGTACCAGGCGCTGCAACTGGCCGATCTGTGCGGCGCACAGCGGCTGCAGCGTTCCCTGCTGCACCGCAGCAGCGAGGAGGCACCGGCCGATCCGACCGTTCTTCCGAAGGATCCGCTCAGTGCGGCGGAGCGACGGGTCGCCTCCCTGGCCACCCTCGGCAACTCCAACCGTGAGATCGCGGACCAACTGTGCATCACCGTGAGCACGGTGGAACAGCACCTGACCCGCGTCTACCGCAAGCTCAACGTCACCAGTCGCGCGGACCTCCCCAGCGAGTTCCAGACACTGGCCGTCGGATTCGATTGACCGACCTCACGGTTGGCAGACCATGTCCCCGCGTAGCCCTCGTACTCCCGAATCCAGTCGCCCATCCTCAGCCCTGCGACCTGAGCGGCCCGCTCAGGTCGCAGGCCGGCGGCTTGGCGCCGTCTTCGGCATTCTGCGTGGGTAGTCGAGGCGCGCCCGTGAGCACAGGCCGCCGTAGCGGGGTTTTGTGGTCGGTGTCCTCGCGGTTCCCGCGTCCGCCCCGAGTGCCTGCCCCCCAGGCTCCATACGTGGACCTCCGTACGCTCCCGCCAAGGCCCCACTCCGGCTGCGCGGCCGGGCCCGTGCGGGCGGTTCGCGCCAGAGGCGGTGGGCCCCGCCTCTTCTCGTAATAGGAGGGTCATGCGTGACACGACGTGCCAGGGGCAGTGGCTGTGCCACGCACCGGAGCTGACCAGCCACCACGCGGCCCCACCGGTCCGGGACAGCACCGACCGCCGGGTTCTTTCTCCAAGCGCGCGTCATGAGGGATGAGCGACAGCAGGCACGCCAAGTGCCCGTCGGGGTCGGTCAGCAAGTTGATCGCTCCGTGTGGCTCGAGGGAGACACTGAGCGTGCTGATCAAGCTGCGAGATGGTGCCGCGGGCGGTGTGGCAGATCCGCTCCGTCGCGCCTAGGGTGCGCCCATGCTCGACGACGCGACCGTTCAGCAGGCCACAGCCGATCTGCTCTCTGCACCCCACACCCTCGTCCGCGCTGCTACCGCCCTGCCCACGACCGCAGGGGTGTACGCCTGGTGGGCGCCGCCCGAGGTCCTGACCTCCTTCCCCGGGCCGGTCAACTCGGGCGATGCCGGACGGCGGCTGCTCTACCTGGGCAAGGCCAGCCGGCTGCGGTCCCGCGTCGCCTCCAACCACCTGAGGGACTCCGGACGGTCCACTCTGCGCCGGACCCTGGCCGGACTCCTCATGCCCACCGAGAGGTACCACACCACCTGGACCGACCGCGTCGTCCTGATCCCCGAGGACGAGCAGCGCCTCAGCCACTGGATGCACCAACACCTCAACGTCACCTGGACCGAGCACCCCGATCCGGCCCCGCTGGAGAAGGAACTGATCTCCCATTTGCACCCACCTCTGAACGTCGAGGGAGCGGAGCACGGCGCCATCCGGGACCGCGTCCAGCAGGCACGAGCCTTGTACTACGCCAGTGCCGGACCGCGTCCGGACAAGTAGCCGGCTTTCGCTGAGCGGCCCGCAGCCCCAGGCACTGGCAGATAGGGACCACCAGGTCATCATCCGCAGATGCCCAGTCCGAGAGACATCTCTGACGGCCGACGGCAGCCAGACTCGCGCCAGGTGCGGGAGCGGGCAATCCGTTCCAATCTGACGCGGCCCGGAGCATACGCGCGTTCAGCACCGACCAGGAGAATCCCCTCTAATAATCTTCCCGCGGCGAGGATCATGGCGGGATGGCTGCGTACCTAGTGTGATGCGCCAGAAATCTTCTGGGTTAGTTGGTATCGTCTTTTTATGGCGCATCGAGGCCCTGCCGCTGTGGAGATCGTTCTTTCCGAGGACGAGCGTGTCGAACTTGTGCGCCGGGCGGGGTTGGCGGA
>NZ_JBSFUU010000154.1:0-1896 GCF_053591955.1 Streptomyces sp. NPDC002845
CGGCAGTCGGCATCGGGCGGAGGCTTCGGCAAGTCCGCCTTCACCATCAACTGGCAGGCCAAACACGCACTTTGCCCGACCGGCGCCACCAGCAGGTATTGGACGGAGGGTGTGGACAACAACGGCCGGGACGCGATCCGCATCCGCTTCGCGACCGCCACCTGCGCGCCCTGCCCGGTGCGCGATCAGTGCACCAGATCCACCCAGTACGGGCGGCAGCTGACTGTCCGGCCTCAGGAACAGGACGCGGTGTTGGAACGCGTCCGAGCGGAGCAGTCCACCGACGAGTGGAAGGACCGCTACGCGGCCCGCGCCGGCGTGGAAGGCACCATCCACCGTGCGACACGAAGGCGCACGATACGAGTGAACACACCGAGTGGAGGTTCGACGTTGAAGGTGTAGTTCCGGACCAGTGTCCAGGGTCTGTCCCCACCCTGACGTGCGTCGCGGGTAACTGCGGGGTGCGGAGCTCAGGGGGTCAAGCCCAAGGGTGCCCATGCCATCTGGGGACCACAGGTGAAGGGGAAGGCTGGACGGGCGAACGATGAGTGAACCCCTGGTTGATGTCTCGTCAGGTATCAGCTCCGGATGATGGATCGCTCTGCCGGAGTCCAGGAACCGGCCGTTGAGAGGCGGCAAGCGGCGACTGTAAGAGGTGAGTTGCAGTCGTAGAAGGGGGCCCGGTAGTTTCCGCGGAAAAACCAACAGAGTGGCCTCTGAACTGCGGTGATGCGCGCTACGCGGTTCCCTCGGGCTGGCTGGGAACCTTGCTGAGGTGACGGTAGATGGTGGGGCGGGCGACGCCGAATTCGTTGGCGATCTGCTGGACGGTGTAGTCGCCGGAGTCGTACATCTCGCGGGCGAGTTTGACCTGGCGGGGGCCGAGTTTGGGTTTCTGGCCACCGGTACGGCCGCGGGCGCGGGCGGCGGCCAGGCCGTCCCTGGTGCGTTCGGACATCAGGGCGTGCTCGAACTCGGCGATGGCGCCGAGGATCTGGAAGAACATGCGGCCGAGGGCGGTTGAGGTGTCGATCCCCTGGTCCAGGACGACCAGGTCCACGCCGCGTGCCTGAAGTTCTTTGGAGAGCTCGATGAGGTTCTCCAGGGAGCGGCCGAGCCGGTCGAGCTTGGTGACCACGAGTTGGTCGCCTTCGCGGGCGACGAGGAGGGCCTTGTCGAGTTCGGGCGGCGTGCGAGCTTGCCGGACGCCTTGTCGGTGAAGACCTTCTCGCAGCCGGCCACCCGGAGAGCATCCTCCTGGGCTTCGGGGTGCTGATCGCGTGTACTGACGCGGGCGATGCCGATTCTCATCGCCAGAATGTATCGCGAAGGAGGGTGAGCGTTACATAGGCGCGTACACGGCATGCGTGACAGCCGCGACCTGCGGGAACGCAGAGGTGATCTTGGTGTCTCATGAACGATCGTTACCCGACGCCCTGGATGCCCTCTGCGCCTCCTTCCGCCAGTGGGCGAGGTTGTGTCGAATAACCCGCAAGTGAGGATGGTCCTCGCCCAGCGCCCGCACCATGTGCTCCAGCAGTTGCTCGGTCACGGTGACAGCCCCGGCCGCATCCCCCGCCTCCCCCCGCCAGTGGGCGAAGCTGCCCCAAGCGGCAAATGTAGCGGGATGGTCCTCACCCATGAGTCGACGGCGAGCAACACAAAGTTGCTCGTAGGCCTGCGCGGCTCCGGCCGCATCCCCCGCCCGCCCCCGCATGGTGGCGAGGTTGCTCCGGGTGGTGAGGGTGTCGGGGGCGTCGGGGCCCAGCACCCGCACCATGTGCTCCAGCAGCTCGGCGAAGGCCTGCGCGGCTCCGGCCGCATCCCCCGCCCGCCCCCGCATGGTGGCGAGGTTGCTCCGGGTGGTGAGGGTGTCGGGGGCGTCGGGGCCCAGCA
>NZ_JBSFUU010000154.1:1995-9593 GCF_053591955.1 Streptomyces sp. NPDC002845
ACCCGCACCATGTGCTCCAGCAGCTCGGCGAAGGCCTGCGCGGCTCCGGCCGCATCCCCCGCCCGCCCCCGCATGGTGGCGAGGTTGCCCCGGGCGGTGAGGGTGGCGGGGTGGTCCTCGCCGAGGCGGGTCATGGTCGTGTCGGTGAGGTGCTGATAGTGGTCGCGGGCGGCGCTGGCGGTTTCACCGAGGCTGGTGCCCGTGCGGTACAGCACCGCATGCGGGTCGGGCCGGTACAGGGCGTCCTCGGCGTTCTTGGTGAGGGCGGTGGTGTTGGCGCGCAGGGTCTGGGCGAGGGCAGTGTCGCGTTCGATCTCGGGCCAGGCGGCCATGAGGGCGTCGGCGGCGGCGCGGGCGGTCCGGTGGTGCTGGTGGGGGGTGAGGGTGTCGCGGGTGGCGCGCTGGATGAGCTGGTGGACGCGGACGGTCTGGTGCTCGGTGGTGGGGGTGGGGTCGATGAGGCTGAGCCGGCGCAGGACGCTCAGGGCACGCCTCGCGTCCCGGTCGGAGACCGGGGCTGGTTCCTGGGCGGGGTCTTCACCGGTGCGGGGGCGGTGAGCGGTGAGGTGGGCCAGGGCGGGGTCGCTGGTCAGGACGTCCTGGGGGATGCCGTTGGCATCGAGCAGGGAGGCCAGCTGAAGCATCGGGCGGGCCAGACCGGCCGGGCGCAGGGTGTCGGCGCGGTCGATGGACAGGGACCAGGCGGCGGCCAGGGGGAGAGCTTGGTCGTCGGGCAGGGCATCGGGGGCTGTGTCGGCGAGGGTGGTGGTGCGGTCGGCCAGCAGGTCGCGGTAGTCGGCCACGGTCTCGCCGGTGTCGATGAGGTAGGCGGCGGCCTGGGCGAGGGCCAGGGGCAGATGTCCGAGATCGTCGGCCAGGGCGGTCAGCTCGTCGGCGGATTCGTTGCGGCCGTGGCCGGTCAGGGAGGTGGTGAGGTAGGTGAGGGCTTCGGGCTCGGTGAACAGGCCGACCTCGACGGTGTGGCGGCCGTCGGCGGTCAGGGCGGCGTCCCGGCGGCGGGGTGGTGACCAGGGTGCGGCCGTGGGGACTGTCAGGCGGCCACAGGTCTTTCAGGTCGGTGGGGTCGGTGACGTCGTCCAGGACGATCAGCCACCGGCACGGCTGCGCCCCGGTCTTGGGGGTGAGCCAGGCCAGGAAGGAGCGGGCGGCCTGCTCCGCATCGCCTGGGTCGGCCCGGCACAGCTCGACGCCGGCCTGGGCGTAGCCGGTCACGATAGGCGAGCGGGCGCTCGCAGTGATCCACACCAGGACGTCCAGGCCGCCGGTTTCGCTGTCGTGGTTCCAGGCGGTGCGGGCGTAGTTGGCGGCGAGCTGGGTCTTGCCGATCCCGCCCATGCCGGTCAGCAGCTGGGTCAGCACGGCGGTGCCGCCACCGTCGACGGTCGTGTGCAGCCGGTCCGTCTCAGCGCGGTGCTGGTAGGACCGCGCCACGGGCGGGATGACACCGACTTGGTGCGGCCAGGGGGCCGGTTCCTGGGGAGCGCGCTGCTGCATGGTCAGCGTGCCGATGCTCAGGTACCCGGCGTTGGCGACTCCGCCACCGATGACGGTCGCGTCTCCAGTACGTGAGATGTGCACCGAGGTGGGAGAGGTGTCACCGGTTCCCGGGGCCGGGCCGCGATAGCCGGTCACGGCCGTGCCGTCGCCGGTGGCCTCGGCCTTGCCGGTGTCCGTCACGGTCACCGATGACTCGGGCTCCTTGTCCCGCGTCTTGCGTGATTTCGCCATGAGTGCGCGAATCCTAGTTTGAGTAGTCGATGCCGGAGACGGAGCCCTTGCCGCTGGCCTCTCCCGTCCGCTCGGCGGTGGCCGAGCCACGGCCCCGGCCGCCGGGCCGCCTGATGCCGGTGACACCGCCGCGGCTGGCTTTCCCGGTGCGGGCGGCCCTGTCTGTGGGCCCGTCAGTCGACGGGTGCTGGAACAGGGCCCAGACCAGGGCCGTGATGCCGACGGCGGCCTGGATACAGGCCCCGGCCAGCTGTCCCGCAGCGGGACTGTCCAGCAGCCAGATCAACGGTGTGGAGACAATCCCCACCACCGCCAGCACAATGACCGTGATCTTCCACCCCAGCGTCATGCCGACTCTCCCCCTTCGTCACTGGCGGGCCCGTCAGACCGGCTGACGCTCCGCCAACTCATATTGTCTCGCCATGGTTTCGTATGAAACATGAAACACGTTGCGCGTCACCGCGGTTCCGGGGCTTCTCCTGCGGGATCAGCGCTGTCGCCGACGGCGCGCAAGGGTCGGTGGCCGTGCTCGTCGAGCTGGGCGAGTTCGCGGTCGTAGTCGACGGTGATGGAGCCGTAGTAGTTGACCGCGGAGCTGCGGGCCGGGGAGATGTGCGTGAGGACCTCGGCGTCCACCTCGCGTCCCGCACCGCGCAGCTCGGCCACGGCCAGGCCCATGTACTCCGTGTGCCAGCAGATCACTGCGTTTGTCGCGATGGTCAGGCACCACGCCTGCTCGTTCTGCTGGGCGGGCTGGCGGCGGGTGACCTTGCCCTCGCGGGCGTAGTGCAGCTGGCGGCGCAGGGCGTGGATGGACTCGCCCTTGTTCAGCTGACGGGCGATCTTGCGCCGGTAGGACTCGTCCGACAGGTACTTCGCCGCGTAGACGGTGCGCCGAATGGCCCCGTACTCCTTCAGCGCGGCCGCGAGCGCGTTCTGCCGGGAGGACGCCGACAGCTTGCCGACGATCAGGGACGCGGTGGCGTGCCCGTACTTCAGCGATGCCGCAAGGCGAAGCAGGTCGTCCCAGTGGGCCGCGATCAGGTCGAGGTTGGCCTTCTTCGTCAGCAGCGGCCCCGCCGTGGGGAAGTGTTCCTCGTAGTCACTTTTGACGCCCATCCGGTACAGGGTGATCTTGCCCAGGTCGCGGATACGGGGCGAGAGCTGCTTGCCCACGAGATCGAAGAGCGCGAAGTTGACCAGGGTGACGCCGTGCGTGTCCGTGGCGTGCTCGGTGATCGGCAGGTCGGTGGCGTTGCCGAGGATCTCGTCGAGCACGTAGTGCGCCTCGCGGTGGGTGGCCACGATGACCTTGGTGCCGAAGGTGGAGTGCTGGTCGGAGACGTGGGTGTAGGTGGAGATGCCCTCGGCGACGAAGTACTTGTTCAGGTGCCGGGCGGTGATCGACTTGCCGCGGGTGGGAAACCGCTGACCGTCCGAGGACGACAGCGTGCCGGAGCCGAACATCGCGGTCATCGGCAGCTGGTGGTGGTAGTTGACCAGGCAGATGTTCGCCTCGCGCAGCGTCTCCTCACGGATGTACCACTCCGCCGTCCACGCCAGGACGTCGTAGGGGATGCCGCAGGAGGAGGCCATCCCGTACAGCCCCAGGTTCGTGGACAGCCCGATCAGGCAGGCGATCAAATTTCTTTTCAGCTGCGGGGAACGGGTCTGCTTGCCGCCGGCGTGGGTGAAGCAGTCCAGAAAGCCGGTGTGCCGGTCCATCTCCACCAGCAGCGAGGCGATCGGCACATGCGGCAGCATCCCCTCCAACTCGGCATGCAGGTCCTGGGCCTCGGAGGGGATGTCTTCTGCCGTGAGCGGCGAGATGACCAGCTCGCCGTCATCGTCGAGGCGGACCGGACCGTCACCCTTCTTGAGAGTGTCCTCCAGGTCTTTCAGGGCCTCATCGAGTTCGTCCATCACCAGCGGCAGGGCCTGTGAGGCGTCCGGGCTCCTGCCGACCAGGCGGCAAAACTCCCTACGGTGCGCGTCCCACTGGGCAGAGGTGAACAGGTAGGCGGCCGGGTTGTCGTAGCGGCGCGAGCCCGGCACGTACACGTCCCCCGACCGCAGGCCGTCGCGCAGCGCGAGCAGCGTGCACAGCTCCCAGTAGTGCCGGTAGGCGGTCGCATCCCCTTTCGCCGCGGCCTCGTCCAGGTAGCCCCGCCACCGGGCCGGCACAAACAGCGTCGGCACGTTGTCCGGGACGTGGCGCACGCCAGTGGCGTTCAGCTCCCGCAAGATCTCCAGCGCCTCCAGCAGCGGCTTCGCCTCGGTACCGCCGGCGAACCGCACCGCCTGAAGCACCTTCGGCGCGAACTGCCGGATATAGGTGTAGGAACCTTCCAGCAGCCGCAGATGTCCGTGGTCTTTCGGCAGCCGCGCGGTGGCACCGGCGTTCGCGGCGATCAGCCTAGACATGCCGATCTCACCGCGCAGCAGCGTGCCCACCGCCTCATCGGGAATACCGGCATCGGCCAGCACGGGCAGGATCTCCTCCAGCAGGGAGAGGCGGTCCTCCGACAGCTTGGCCCGCTCGGCGAGTTCATCACGCAGCTTGATCCGGGCCCTCGACTCCGAACCCGACAGGGTCTGGTCGAAGAGCTGCACCACCGAGTCCAGGACATCGACCGCGGACTGGGCCAACAGCGTGAGCAGAATCGGGTGGCGCCGGTTGGGCTCCCGCCGCACCAGGGCCTGCGTGGTCAAGCGGCGGCCGATCTGGGCGAGGTGTCGGCGACGCTCGGCGGGCAGCACGGACAGGTCGAGCGTGTCGGCGTCCAGGCCGCGCAGGAACCTCAGTTTCTCGACCTCGCCGCCCACACTGCTGGGCGAAGCCTGCACCGGGCCGGTGACCAGCCAGTTAAGGCGTGAGGACTGCAGCTTCGGGTCGAAGAGCAGCAGCCCGTCCAGGCCCTGCGCACGCTCCCCGGTCAGCAGATGGGCCACGCGGGCGTGGGTCTCACGCTCGGCGGCCTGACGCGCGGTGCCGACCTTCTCCAGGAGAGTGACCACTCCAGGCCGGATCACCTTCGCCGAGCGCAGGTACTCGCATCCCAGACGGAACAGCAGCGACGGCGAGTCATGCTCCATCGCGCGGGCCAGCAGGAACTCGTCCAGCTCCTTGAGCTCCAACAACTTCGCCGCACGCCACCCCAGATACTTCACCACCTGCCGCAGATGGTCTGTACGCGTCTGCTCCCGGGCAACCCCGTAGCCGCGCAGCACCTCCACCGGCAAACCGAGCTGCCGAGCCAGACGCCCCACCGCCGCTCGCGGAGCCGCAGGCACCTCATCGGGCACGAACCCCAACCACGGCAACGTGCACAACTGCACCGCAGCGCCCAGCACCGTCTGCGGACGCAGAAACTTCCGCAGAAACGCCTCATCGGCCGAGGTGAGGGTGAAGTAGCGGATCAGCTCATCCTTGCCGATCGCCGGGAAGGACCGTAAACCCTCCAGCTCCTCATCCGAGAACACCCCGGTAGCCATCGGCTCCTCCCGCCCCTGCCCGACCAGCGAAGACGACCACCAGCAGTACCCGACCCTGCCGTACGAGCAGGCGGGAATTTCCGAACTGCCCTCAGCTCCAAGAGACCCCCGCTACCCTGCCCAGCCCTCACAACAGCCACTGCTGACACTCTTCACCCAGATTCGCGCAGGTCAGGGGCCACTCCGTTGGTTATTCGGCGAGAACTACTGGGACCCGTAGAACACCGCTGTTCCCGGGGCATAGGGGGCGCCCATCCCAGCCGGATCTCGTACGTGTGCAACGCGGAAACCCCGTCGGGGTCCGGGGCCGGTCATCCGGTGCCCGGTCGGCCGACCGCGAGGAGAGCTCAACTCCCCGGCGGGAACAGGAGGACCCAAGAAGCCAATGCCGGCGGCCGAAAGGCAGCGGGAAAGCGGGACACGATGACCAGCCCCTCCGTTGGTCGTCTCGTATAACCGGCCGGATACGGGCCGTTGCCCGGACCCGAAAGGGTGCTGACGTGGGTCTGGTGGGCCTGTGGAGTGTAAACGACCGAAGACGACGGAACCGAGGGACAAGTTGGGCACCAAGGCGGTGAAGGCCGGGACGGCGAATGCCGCTCCGGCTGTCGTCGCGGCGGTGAACGGACCCGAGGACGATGTCACCGACTGGCTGTCGATCGACTGGCAGCAGGTGGATGACGACGTACGGCGGCTGCGGCAGAGGATCTTCACGGCATCGCAGGCAGGGGACCTGAAGAGGGTCCGTAACCTGCAGAAGCTGATGGTGCGCCACGAGGCGCGGCGGTGTCGGACGGAGGTGGAAGACCTCTGTCTCTCCAACGTCGTAGCGGTGGAGAGAAGCTGGAGGAAGCCCGAACCGGGGATCGCTGGGGAGGGTGGAAGCAGCCTCGACAAAGTCGTGACGGTCCAGAACTGCCGGATGGGCCGGGCACGGTGAGCGAGACGGGAAGGTGTACGAGAGGAACCGGTTACGTTACGCCTCTTTATTCTGCACCAGCTCTAATCCGGTAGATGTGGGCTGGGATGCGGTGCGCACCCGCAGGAGTGTGATGTTGCGGGGAACTTCTGGTCAGGGTCTCATCAGTTCGGGCCAGGAGGTCACGGTGAAGGTCTACGGCGTAGCCGATGACGATGCCGCAGGGGTAGAGCCGGGTGCCTAACCCGTCAACCGAACAGCTGTGAACGTGGGAACCGCCCGTGACTGTTCCCTACTTCACCCTCGCCCAGAGGGAGTGGGGTGGGGATAGGCGCGATGCCGGCCGAAAGTACGGGTGGGGCGGAGCCGCCGTAGTACTCAGAGCGCGGGAGAGCCGCGAGCACGGGGAAGGGCGGCAGCGTGTCAAGTAAGGAGAGGATTGCAATGTCCGAAGACGCGCCGGTGAATACCGGCGCTGTGAGGTGGCCGGATGTCGATTCGGCCTACCTTGCGGTACGGAGAATGCAGATCAAGTTGCATCGTTGGGCGGGAGAGGATGCTTCCCGCCGATTCGGCGACCTGTGGAACCTCGTCTATGATCCGGCGTTTCTAGTGCACGCGTGGGAGCGGGTGGCTGGGAACAAAGGGGCGAGGACGCCAGGAATCGATCGGGCCACGGTGGCTTGGATTGAGACCTGTGTCGGGGTAGAGGTATTCCTGAATCATATACGGGACTTGCTGAAGTCGGGCGAGTTTCAACCGGTTGAAGTGCGACAGGTGATGATCCCTAAGGGAACATCAGGGAAGCTCAGGAAATTGGGAATTCCCACGGTTGCAGACCGGGTGGTGCAGGCCAGCCTGAAGGCAGTTCTTGAACCTGTTTTCGAAGCGGACTTCAAACCGTGCTCGTATGGGTTCCGTCCGAACCGTAGGGCTCAGGACGCGATCGCCGAGATCCAATTTTACGGCACCCGAGGGTATCACTGGGTGCTGGAGGCCGATATCAAAGCCTGTTTTGACGAAATTTCGCATTCGGCATTGACGGATCGCCTCCGATTCAGGGTCAAGGATAAGCGGATCTGCGCGCTGGTGAAGGCGTTCTTGAAATCCGGGATTATGACAGTGGCCGGTGAACGAGATAAGACATCCGCTGGAACCCCGCAAGGCGGGATTCTTTCGCCGTTGCTCGCCAATATCGCCTTGTCGGCGCTGGATGAATATTTCGACCAGCAATGGCAACAGGAGATGGGAAACCGGCTGCAACGGGAGAAGCGTATACGACGCGGTCAGGGCAACTGGAAAATCATCCGCTATGCCGACCTATGCCGAGTTCGGCATAGGTCGGCTTATGCCGTGTGCTGGGTTATGCCGACTGCGGCGGCCACAGCGTGACGAGCCCTGCGCCTGCCTCGGAACGGTCGGCATAACCCGTGGT
>NZ_JBSFUU010000155.1:0-9394 GCF_053591955.1 Streptomyces sp. NPDC002845
ACACCCACGGCAAGGGCGCGGGCCACGGAAGCGAGCACGGATTCACTGACGGCCCGCTCGCCGTTCTCGATACGGGAGACCAGGCTCGGCGAGACATGCGCGCGTCGGCCGAGTTCGGACAGTGAGTAGTCGCGGATGGTTCGGAACTCTCGGATGCGTGCCCCGATGCGCTCCGGTGCCGCGGAGGCGTGGTCGTGCATACTGACCCCCATCGCGATGCTGACAACTCGCAATGTACTCGCGTTGAGTTCGCGATGACGACGCGCGGCCCTCATCTCCCACGGTGGGGGCCGTCGTGCTGTACGCCTGTATCCCGCGCGTTCGGCTTGCCGACACCTTGTGCCACCGGGGCCGCATACGTCCGTCAGGCGCCCGTATCTGCTCGGTTTCCCCGGACGCCGTCACTCGAACCGTGTGGTGTCGCCCGCCCCCCGCCGTACGATCTCGGCCTCGCCGCCGGAGAAGTCGATGACCGTCGTCGGTTCCGTACCGCAGTCCCCGGAGTCGATCACCGCGTCCACCACATGGTCGAGCCGCTCCTTGATCTCCCAGCCCTGCGTCATCGGCTCCTCCTCGTCGGGCAGCAGCAGCGTGCTGGAGACCAGCGGCTCGCCGAGCTCGGCGAGCAGGGCCTGGGCCACGACGTGGTCGGGGATGCGCACGCCGACGGTCTTCTTCCTCGGGTGGAGCATCTTGCGCGGCACCTCCCTCGTCGCGGGCAGGATGAAGGTGTAACTGCCGGGCGTGGAGGCCTTGATGGCGCGGAACACGTCGTTGTCGACATGCACGAACTGGCCCAGCTGCGCGAAGTTCTCGCACACGAGGGTGAAGTGGTGACGGTCGTCGAGCTGACGGATGGACCGGATCCGGTCGAGACCGTCACGGCTGCCCAGCCGGCACCCCAGCGCGAAACACGAATCCGTCGGATACACGATGAGCGCGCCGTCGCGGATTCCGGCGGCGACCTGACTGATGGTGCGCT
This sequence comes from Streptomyces sp. NPDC002845, assembly GCF_053591955.1. Taxonomy (NCBI): domain Bacteria; kingdom Bacillati; phylum Actinomycetota; class Actinomycetes; order Kitasatosporales; family Streptomycetaceae; genus Streptomyces; species Streptomyces sp. NPDC002845. The sequence continues at coordinate 983 of NZ_JBSFUU010000155.1, forward strand.
GCTGGGGGTTGTCCGGGTGCACGTCGAAGTACTTGGCCATCTGCCGAGCATATGCGGCTGCCCAGCGAGGTGCGGTGAGGACACCGGTCGTTCCCGCCGGACCCACCAGGCACGCCGGCGGAGCGCGCAAGAGGCCCCCGCGGGTGCCGGGAAAGGCACACGCCCCGGCAGCCCACCAGGCCGGGACCACACCATCCCCGAGCCGAAGGACCGGCAGCCCACTGCTCACCTACGTCCACTACGTCTGCGTCGGGTGAACCGCACGGCCAGGAGATGAGAGCACCTGCCGGAGTCAGAGGGCGACCGGCAGCTTGTTGCCCAGCCAGCTGTCCAGCGTACGCATGTAGCTGGCGGTGATGTGCGCGCCGTTGCGGTAGACGATGACGTTGCCGATGACCGCGGGGCAGGTGCCGTTCGGGCACAGCATCGGGGTGGGGTCGACCAGTTCGACCTCGTCGACCGCCTGCGCCGCCGCGACGTTGACCCGATCGAAGCTGCGTCCGTCGTCCTCGCTGAAGGCGCACTCGGTGAGGTTGTCCAGCTCCTTGGACACGCAGGCGGGGATGTCGTCCGGCGGATGCGGGTTGTCGGCCAGGGTGACCACCTGGGCCCCGGTGCTCCGCAGCGTCCGCAGCGTGTCGGCGTATCCGTCCGTCAGGGCCTCCGCGCCGGCCGTCGAGCGGAGCGCTTCACCGTCGCGCACCACCTTCGTGGTGGCCAGATTCCCGGTGACGATCATCGACGGGTCCTCGCGGTCGATCCGGCGCAGGGTGTGGTCGCGCCAGGTGTCGCACTCGGTGTACTCGCGCTTGAGCTGGCTGTTGTAGGTAGGTACCTGAGCGGGGGTGCAGGCGGATTTGGTGAGGACGACCAGCCGCCAGCCGCGCTCCTTGGCGATGATGTCGAGGGCGGGGGTGTACTGCATCGCGTGCGAGTCACCGAACAGCACCACCGTGGTGTCCGACGACCGGTCTCCGTAGACGCACTCGGGGGACCGGGTCCCCGGCTGATCGACCAGGCACCCGTCGTCGTGCACCTGGCCCCGGTCCTCGGTTGCCTTCTCGGGCACCGGACGCAGCGCGCTCGCGCTCTCCTGCGGCGCCGTGCTCTCCCGCAGCGCCTTGGCCCCCTTGGCCTCGGCGGGGGAGGCGAGCTGCACCGTGGGCACGGTGCTCCACGACACGGAGCCGACGAGGACCGACACGGTGGTGCACGCGGCTCCCAGCCCCAGCGCCGGACGTACGGGCTCGAAGCGGGGGGACCGGCGGAAGCGTTCCTCCACCAGCCGGTGGGTGAGCGCTGCCGGCACCCAGGACAGCGCCACGACCAGCAGCGACAGGGAGGGCGGCAGCTCCGAGAGCCAGGCGGTGGCGAGCACGATCGCGGGCCAGTGCCACAGGTACCAGGAGTAGGAGATACGGCCCACGTACCGCACGGGCCGCAGCATCAGCAGCCGCGCGGTCGCGGTGTCCGCCGACGCCGACCCGGCGGCGATGACCGCCACCGTGCCCAGCACCGGCAGCAGCGCCCCCGGCCCGGGGAACCGGGTGCCGTCGTTGAAGAGGACCGCCGCCGCGACGATGGCCGCCAGCCCGCCGAACGCCACCATGCCCGGCACCCGGCCCGGCCGGCGCAGGCGATGGGCGGGCACCAGGGCCAGCAGCCCGCCGGCCGCCAGCTCCCAGCCACGGGTCGCCGTCGAGAAGTACGCCGCACCGGCCTCCCGCTGGGTCAGGAACACCGAGTACGTGAAGGAGGCGACGGCGATCGCGCCGAGCGCCACCGCCAGCCGGGGGCGCAGGCTGAGACCGCCGCGGCGGCGGCACCACCAGGCGATCGCCAGCAGCAGCAACGGCCAGACCAGATAGAACTGTTCCTCGACCGCCAGCGACCAGAAGTGCTGCACCGGGCTGGCCTGCGCCTCCAGGGCCGAGTAGTCGACGGCCTCGCCCGCCAGCCGCCAGTTGATCACGTAGAGCGCGGCGGCGACCACGTCGCTCGATACAGACCGGCGCTCCACCGGCGACATGACCAGCCACGACAGCAGCAGGACCGAGGCCAGCACCACGACCGTCACCGGCAGCAGCCGCCGTGCGCGGCGGGCGTAGAAGCCGCTCAGCGAGATCGTGCCGCTGCGCTCCAGCTCGCGCACGAGGAGGCCGGTGATGAGGAAGCCGGAGACGACGAAGAAGACGTCCACGCCGATGTAGCCGCCGCTGAGCAGTGTCACGTCGGCGTGATAGAGGAGCACGGCGGCGACGGCCACCGCGCGCAGGCCCTCCACGTCGCCTCGGAAGCCGCCGCGGGGTGGCTCCGCCGGGGGCCGGTCCGCCCGGTCTGCCGTGCGCGTCTCCTGTCCCCGGGGCATCACACGCTGCGACTCGTCCATCCCTCCTCGCTATCACACGGGCCTGTGCGCGGGGCGGCAACCCGTCCCGTTCGACGGACAGACGGCTCGTCATCGCCGGTCGGCGCGTACGGGCTCCGGGGTGTGCTTCCCGGACGGACCGTGCCCCCAGGGGCGCGGGGCGGCGTCGACATTGCGGCTCCGCCGCGGGGCGCGACCAGCCACGGACAACCCGCGGCTGCAGAACGGTCCGCAGTCCCGCGATCGGCTCCCAGCGGAGGGCCTACGCCCCGCTCTCCCGCAGCATGTCCTCCCGCTCGACCAGCTTCACGCGCTCGCGGCCCTGGGGCTCGCCCAGAGCCTTCTCGGCCGCGTCCAGCCTGTACCAGCCCTCCCACGTCGTGAAGCGGACGTTCCGCTCGGCGAGGAACGCGTCCACGGCCTCCGGGGCGGGCGAAGCCGGCTCGTGCAGACGGCCGTTCGCGTGGTCGTCCAGCAGGTTGGCGACCGTCTCGTTGGCGTCGCCCTTGGTGTGGCCGATGAGGCCCACCGGACCGCGCCGGATCCAGCCGGTGACGTACGTCGACTGAAGGTGCGCGCCGGACTCCTCGATCACCCGGCCGCCCTTGTCGGGAACCGTGCCCGACTCGACGTCCCAGGGCAGCTTGGGCAGCTTGTCGGAGAGGTAGCCCACCGCGCGGTAGATCCCGGTGACGTCCCAGTCCGTGAACCTGCCGGTGCCCTTGACGTTGCCGGTGCCGTCCAGTTCCGTGCGCTCGGTGCGCAGGCCGACGACCCTGCCGTCCTCGCCGAGGATCTCGGCCGGCGACTCGAAGAAGTGCAGGAACAGCTTGTGCGGGCGGTCGCCGGTGTCCCGGATCGCCCACTTCTCCAGCGTCTTGGCGACCATGTCGGCCTGCTTGTTGCCGCGCCGCGTCGCGATCGAGCCGTCGTCGTAGTCGATGTCCTCGGGGTCGACGATGACCTCGATGTTGGGGGAGTGGTCCAGCTCCCGCAGCTCCATCGGGCTGAACTTCGCCTGCGCCGGGCCACGGCGGCCGAAGACGTGGACCTCCAGGGCCTTGTTGGCCTTGAGGCCGTCGTAGACGTTCGCCGGGATCTCGGTCGGCAGCAGTTCGTCCGCCGTCTTGGCGAGGATGCGCGCCACGTCGAGCGCGACGTTGCCGACACCGAGGACGGCGACCTTCTCCGCCGTCAGCGGCCAGGTCCGCGGGACGTCCGGGTGGCCGTCGTACCAGGAGACGAAGTCCGCCGCGCCGTACGAGCCGTCGAGGTGGATGCCGGGTATGTCGAGCGACCGGTCGGCCGTCGCGCCCGTCGAGAAGACGACCGCGTCGTAGAAGGCCCGCAGGTCGTCCAGGTTGATGTCGGCCGGGTAGTCGACGTTGCCGAAGAGGCGGATCTGCGGCTTGTCGAGCACCTGGTGCAGGGCCGTGATGATGCCCTTGATCCGTGGGTGGTCGGGGGCGACGCCGTAACGGATCAGGCCGAACGGGGCGGGCATCCGCTCGAAGAGGTCGATGGACACACCGGGCTCGGCGGCCACGTCGGACTTCAGCAGCGCGTCGGCGGCGTAGATCCCGGCGGGTCCGGCTCCGACAATGGCTACCCGCAGGGGGCGGGGCATGATCAGGTTCCCTTCGAGCGGTGACAGGCGACTCGACGGCAACCCTAAACTAAGGCAAACCTTACCTGGTACGGGGGTTAGGTCTATGACCCCATAAGGCGATCTTATGGCCCGGTGCTGCCTTCCGGCCGCTCGACCGAGGTCGAGGCATCGGACTCGTCGCGCTCGGACCCGTCGGACCTGTTGGATGCGTCGGCTGCGTCGGGCGTGTCGGATGTGTCGGGCGCGGAATCGTCCCCGTCGGACGTACGGAGCAGCTTCGCATGGGCACTCACCCGCTCCAGGGGCCTGGTGAGTGTACGGAACGAGAAACGCTCACGCTTCCGGGGCTCCTCCCGGGGCGGGGGAACCGTGCCGGAGTACTCGCGGTACGCGGCCAGCGCCTCGTGGGCGCGTTCGGCGGCATCCCGGTACAGGTCGCGCGACCGGGTCATGGCCTCAAGAGCCTCGGCGTACTGGGACACGAGCCGGCGGGCGTGGGCCAGTTCCTCCTCGACGGTCAGCAGACGCCACTCCCGGCGGTGCTCGGCTATGGCGTCCTCGGCACCTTCCGGCAGAGGCCTGGGCAGTTGGGCGTACCGCACCACCGTGTCGATGAGGTCGGTGGGCCGTGAACCGTCGAGGAACACACTGCGTACGGCGAAGTCGCCCTCGCCGTCACCGGGGTGGCCGGATGCTCCGGGCAGTACCACGGCGCCACCGCGGGGCACCTGGACGCCCAGGTCGCCGAGCGCCCAGTTGACGGCATGGAACTGGTCCGGGACCGCCCGGTGCTCCACGACACGGTGCCGCAGGCTCGGCGGCATCTGCGGCACGAGGGTGCGTCGACCCCGCTCGTCGGGGGTCATCGCCTCGTGCACGACGACGTGGATGCTCCAGCTGCGGCGGGCGCACTCCTTGAGCAGGCGCCGCAGCTGCCGGTCGTCTGTGGGCAGCGGATTGGTCTCACGCAGGCGAAGCCCGGGAACCACGTCGTGGTCCCAGTCGGCGTCGGGCTCGTCGGGCCAGAACATGGTGGCGGGCGACGGCCACTGCGGGTCCCAGGCCCGGTCCGCCTCCGCGACCAGCACCCAGTCCCGTACGTCGTGGTCCTTGCCCTGCGGCGCGCCGATGTTCAGGCGTGCCCGCACCACGACGTCGTCGGCGACCCGCCAACGAGCCTCGAAGGCACACCCTTCCGCACCGTCACCGGGGCTCTCGCACTCCACATGGTCGTCGACCACCCCGCTGCTGGTCAGCTCCAGCAGACGGTGTCGGACCGAATCCTCGGCGGCGGAGCCGAGGTACCGGCCGCGGGCCGGCCAGACGGTGTCGGGAACCGTGGCACGCGGGGTGGGGGACTTGGTCATGGCTCACTCTGCGCAGACAGGAGGGGCGAGATGCGTCTCCCAGTATGGTCCGCGCACGTCAGGTACCCGAAACGGGGTCTCTTGGAGAGTGGCCGCGTATCGGACACCCGGCGCGCGAGGTGTTTGCCCTCGGGACGAACGGCAACGCGGATGCCATGGACGAAGCGAACAAGGACACGAACGAGCAGAACGACAAGACGGATTCCGCCGCGACGGCCGCGTCCGGGACGCGTCGGGCCGCGAGCAAGGCCACGGAACCGGCCTCGCGCTCCAGGAAGGCGGCCGCGGCAAAGGCGGATGAGACGGCGTCAGCCGCCAAGTCCGGCGCCGAGCGCGCGGCCGACACGGCGAGCGGCGCCGTGCACGGCGCGACGCGGAACGTCGAGGCGGGCCGGCAGGCGGTCATCGCGGCCTCGGGGCAGGTCGCGGCCACCGCCGGGACGGCCTGGACGGCACTCACCCACCACAAGGCCGTCGTCGTGGGAGTGGGAGCGGGCCTGACCGCGCTGAGCGCCGCGTCCTATACGGCGGGCCGCCGCGCGGAGCGTCACACGTACGGCCCTCACTCGGCTCACCGGCGGGCGCATCTGACCGCCGTCCTCCAGGAGCGGCACAAGCGGCTGCTCCTGGAGGACGTAAGAGGGTTCGTAAAGGGGCTCGTAAACGGGCTGTCTACGCCTACCAGCGGCCTTCCACCTGGTCCTTGATCCGGCGGTCGTACAGGTCCCGGATCGCGGTGAGCGTTTCGTCCGGCAGTGGCGGCAGCTTGGCCGCGGCCGCGTTGGCGCGCGCCTGCTCGGGCGAGCGGGCACCCGGGATCACGGTGGTGACGCCGGGCTGCTGGACGACCCAGCGCAGCGCCAGCTGGGCCGGTGTGAACCCCTGGGGGGCGAGGGCGGAGAACTCGGCCGCCGCCTCGACGCCCGTCTCGAAGTCGACGCCCGAGAAGGTCTCACCCTGGTCGAAGGCCTCGCCGTGCCGGTTGTACGTGCGGTGGTCGTTCGCGGCGAAGACGGTGTCCTTCGTGTACTTGCCCGACAGCAGACCGGAGGCCAGCGGGACCCGGGCGATGATGCCGACGCCCGCGTCCAGAGCGGCCGGGAGGACCTCCAGCAGCGGCTTCATACGGAAGGGGTTGAGGATGATCTGCACGCTCGCCACGCCCGGCCGGGCGATCGCCGTCAGCGCCTCGGCGCAGGTCTCCACGCTGACGCCGTACGCGGCGATGCGCTCCTCGTCGACGAGCGTGTCCAGGGCGTCGAACACCTCGTCCGACGCGTAGACGGGCGTCGGCGGGCAGTGCAGTTGCACCAGGTCGATGCGGTCGACGCCGAGGTTGCGCCGGGAGCGGTCGTTCCAGGCGCGGAAGTTGTCCAGGACGTAGTTCTCCGGGATCTGGTCCGTGCGACGGCCCATCTTCGTCGCGACGAGCACGTGCAGATCGGGCCTGCCGCGCAGGAAGGTGGCGATGGTCTGCTCACTGCGCCCGTCGCCGTACACATCGGCGGTGTCGAAGAAGGTCACCCCCGACTCGGCCGCCGCCTCCAGCACCGCCAGGGCGTCCTTGTCGTCCACGTCTCCCCAGTCGGCGCCCAGTTGCCAGGTGCCCAGACCCACGACCGACGCCTGCTGACCCAACCTGCCGAATTCACGCTGTTCCATGCTGTCAGTGTGTCATCCGCCACGTCGGCATGCGGAGGGGGCTGCTCCGGCATACGAACCACGGCCCGTCCACCCGGTCTCGCCCTCGGCTGCTGGGCTGGTGCGGCCAACTGGCAAGCGCTTGCGGCGAGTTGAGGCGTCGACAACTTCAGTTACTCCCGCGTTACATGCGGTCGCTCTGCGCAATCGATCAACCTTGTTATGGTGTTACTCGCCGGTAGGAAGCTGAACGGGGGCGCGAAACGGGGGGCGTGAGAGGGCGGTTGGCACAGCGCCGCGGCCTCTCGCGTGGTCGGGTCCGGGGCACCCGGGCGCCGACCCCGCTGTACTCGGCGGTGCTGGCCGAGCCCGTGCCCGGTGACCGGCTGGATGCCGCGTACTGGTACGCGAACCTCAGGGAGCCCGTCCGCTTCGCGGACACGGTCCCCCGGATGCTGGACGACGGCTACCGGTACTTCGTCGAACTGAGCCCGCACCCGTCGCTGACGGCGTCGATCGAGTCGGTGGCGGCCGAGGCCGGGATCGACGCGGTCGGTGTCGTCTCGCTGCGCCGTCAGCACCGTGGCCGCGATGCACTGCTGCGCCGGCTGGGGGAGCTGTACACGGCCGGGCACACGCCCGACTGGCCGGTGCTGTTCCCGAAGGGCCGCCGAACCGACCTGCCCACGTACGCCTTCGCCCGCGAACACCACTGGCGTGCGCCCGCCCCGGCGCTGTCGGCGGGTGGCGCGTCGCCGCTGCTGGGCGCGCACATCGAGGCCAGCGACGAGCCCGACCGGCACATCTTCCAGAGCGAGATCGACCTGCGCGACAGCTCTTTCGCCTATCTGGCCGACCATCGGGTCACCGGCGAGGTCTGGCTGCCCGGCGCGGCGTTCCTCGACATGGCGCTGGAGGCCGCGTCCGCGCTGCAGGGCGGTGGCGAAGTACACCTCGCGGACGTCAGGTTCGTACAGCCGCTGCACCTGGACGCGGAGAAGCCCGTACGACTGCAACTGGTCCTGCGGCCCGCCGAGGACGGCTTCCGGGACTTCACGATCGCGTCGGCGGCGGCCGGAGCGCGGTGGGAACGGCACGTCAGTGGGCGTGTCGCGGTCACCGCGCCAGTCGGCGCCGACACCGGGGGCGAGCCGTTCGCCGCGCTGCGGGAGCGGTGCCGTGAGACGGCCGACCTGCCGGGCGTGGCCGAACTGGCGACGACCGGCCGGCCCAAGCCGCTGCACCACATCTCCTCCGTCGCGGTCTTCAACGAGGTCGGTATCACCGCCATGGGCGAGGACGACCCGCTCGCCCGCGTCGACCGCCTCATCGCGGGCTACCGGGATTCATTCGCAGTGCTCCGGCGTTCACGCCGGAGGTGAAGCGAATCAGCTGGGTGCGGCGCGGAGCGTCGCGGTGTCGTTCCG
>NZ_JBSFUU010000156.1:0-9049 GCF_053591955.1 Streptomyces sp. NPDC002845
CTGGAAGACGACATCAAGGCGTGGATCGCCACCTGGAACGAGGACCCCAGGCCGTTCACCTGGACCAAGACCGCTGACGAGATCCTCAACTCCCTCGCCGACTACCTGGCCACGGTCAGGCCCAGCACCGACACAACCGACACAACCGAGCAGAACTAAAACTCAGATTTTCTGGCGCATCACACTAGCGGGTGGCCGCGCCGCGCCGCACGGTGGGCGGCCATGCGTACCGGAGCGTTGACTGCTCCGTAACCGGCGTACCCGCCCACGCGTTGCACTGCCTCGAAGAAGACCCGAGAGCCCAGTACCTCGGTGTACACATGGAAGAACTCGCCCTGCTCGTCGCGGTCATAGAGCACACGGCACTCGCGCATGACGGCCAGCAGCTCCGGTTCGAGGTCCAGCCGGGCATCGAGATCCCGGTAATAGTTGTCCGAGACAGCCAGCAACGGTGCCCCGCGCTCCCGCATCGTTCGCGCGCAGGTGAAGATGTCGTCCGTGGAGAAGGCGATGTGTTGCGGGTCGGGGACGCCGGGCACCCACTCGCCACGACGCAGCACGGTTCCGTCCAGCACGATGCGAACCCGGCGGGCAGGATCGGACACCGCCCGGCTGCGCACCAGACCGAACGGAGCCGCGTACTCGGCGTCATGCTGGGGGTCGAGGCCGAGCACCGAGCGGTAGAACAGCGTGGCCTCGTCGAAGTAGTCGAAGGGCTGCGCCAGCGCGACGTGGTCGATCCGGGTCAGTCCGGTACGCGCGGTGTGCTCGGTGTCGGTGAGGATGAAATCGGTCAGCCAACTGGTGACATCGTCGGCGCCGGTGCGGCAGAAGAACACCGAGGTCCCGTCCGGGGCGGCGACCGAGGTCAGATCTGCCTCGGCCGGGCCGCGAGTGCGGGACAGCACCGGAGCGAGCAGTGCCGTGGCACGCTGCGCCGAGCGCGTGGGGTCGACGGTTTCCACGGCCAGCGCGCTGACCGCGGTCCGGGCGTCCTCGCCACTGTTGAGGAGGACCCGGGCCGCACCCTGCTGCCACAGCTGCACCGGCTTGGAGCGGTGCTGCCCGAGGTGGGCGAACCCCATGGCGGCCAGCGCCCTGGAAATCTCCGGCCCGGAGTCGTCGGTGACCGTGAGTTCGGCGAAGGAGTACCCCGTCAACTCCGGAGCGGGTGGCGGGCAGGCCGACTCGATCCGCTCCCGTGCCCGGGCGGGGTGGCGCTGCCCGAGCTCTTCCTCCAGTGCGATCAGCGAGCGCATCGCGTCGACCGCCGCCCGGCCCGGAGCTGACTGGCGGAACACGTCATTGAACACCTCGAGCGACAGCGGGCCGGTATAGCCGGCGGAGAGCACGTGGCTGACGAACGCGGGCAGATCGAAACCGCCCTGGCCGGGAAAGAGCCGGTAGTGCCTGCTCCACTGCAGCACGCCCATGTCCAGCCGCGGGGCGTCGGACAGCTGCAGGAAGAACAGCTTCTCGGCGGGGAAGCCGGTGATGGCGGCGATGTCACCGGCCCGGGACAGCACGTGGAAACTGTCCAGACACAGGCCGAGCGCGGGGTGGTCACCGCACCGGACGATCTTGGCCGAGTGCTCCCACGTACTGACGAAACGCCCCCAGGCGAGCGCCTCATAGGCGATCTTGAGCCCATGCTGCTGTGCCCGCTGGGCCAGGGTGTGCAGCTGCTCGGCGGCGAGGTCGTCGTCGTTCACCGCGTCCGGCGAGACCGAGGAACACACCAGCATGGTGTCCGTTCCCAGCTGCCGCATGACGTCGAACTTGTGGTCTGCCCGCCGCAGGTTGCGTTGGAAGAGCTCCGGGCCGACCGCCTCGAAGTCCCGGAAGGGCTGATACAGATCGATGGACAAGCCCAGCTCGTCGCAGTGCCGCCGGACCCGCTCAGGTGTCCAGGGCGACGCGATGAGGTCGTTCTCGAAGATCTCGACCCCGTCGAATCCGGCGGCGGCCGCCGCGTCCAGTTTGTCCTCCAGCGTGCCGGACAGGCATACCGTGGCGATGGACCTGCGCATACTCCTCGCCCCTCTCACTCACTGATCCGGCTGATCTCGCCGGCCGGCCCTTTGGCGGCCGGCCGGCGCAGCGCGAGCGCATAGCCCTTGGTTCCTAAACCGGCCAACACCGCGTCGGCGACAGGTGAGATGCAGGAGTGGTGCCGGAATGGCTCACGAGCGTGCACATTGCTGATGTGCACCTCGATGAGGGGTGCGGTCAGCATCGCGCAGGCGTCCCGCAGCGAGACGGATGTGTGCGTCCACGCCGCGGGGTTGAGTACGACAGCCGCGCCGTCGTCGGCCGCCTCGTGGACCCGGCGGAGCATCTCGTGCTCGGCGTCGGTCTGGCGCACATTCACCGTGAGGCCCAGTTCGTCGGCGACCTGCCGGCAGTCCTCGACGAGCTGGGCGTAGCCGGCGGTGCCGTACTTGTCCGGCTCGCGGACCCCGAGCCTGCCGAGGTTGGGACCGTTGAGAACACGAACCCGCACTGGAGGCACCTCTCTTTGCTCGCTTGGGTGTTGGTTACTCGGCCGACGCGCGCACAGCCTCGTAGAGGTCGCGCTGCTCGCCGGAGAGATTCTTGGTGAAGTAGTCCTCGGTCTGCTTCGAGAAGGCATCGCGGTCCACGTTCTCGACCACGGTCACCGAGCCCTGCTCCTCCCACTCATCGAGGATCTCGGCCTCGTTGTCCTCGATGCACTTGCGGTTCTCGGGCCGGGCGTCCGACACCGCCTTCCCCACCGCCTCCTGCTGTTCGGAGGAGAGCTCCTGCCAGCGGTCCTCGTTGACCACGATCAGCTGGGAACCGGTCTGGTGACCGGAGAGGCTGACATGGCTCTGCACCTCGTCGAAGCTCTTCTCCGCGATGGTGGGGATGGGATTCTCCTGGCCGTCGACGATGCCCTGCTGCAGGCTCAGGTAGACCTCTTCGAAGGCGACCGCGGTGGCCTTCGCCCCGAGTGCCTTGGCGTTCTCCAGATAGATCTTCGAGTCCGGGAAACGTATGCGCTGGCCCTCGAGGTCCTTGGGCTCCCTGATCGCCTTGTTGGCCGAGAAGTGCCGCATGCCGAAGTACCACACGTCGAGCACCCGGGCGCCGGTCTCCTTGGCGAAGTCCTCCTTCAGCTCCTCGCCGGTCTCGCTGTCGAAGAAGTCAAACAGGTGGTCAGGTCCGTCGAAGGCGTACGCCATGTCCAGGACGCCGACCGGAGCGTACGTTTCGGCGAGCGCCGCCGACCCCTGCACATCCATGTCGAGGTCGCCTGCCATCACGGAGGTGAATCTCGAAGAGTCGTCGCCGAGCTCACTGTTGGGAAAGATCTCGATCTCGACGCCGATGTCCTGGCCGTTGACGGCATCGGCCACGGCCTGGATACCGCACCTGGTGTGCGGGTGGTCGGTGGTGTAGCTGTTGGCGAAGGACAGCTTGACGGTTCCACCGTCGTCGCTGCCGCTGCCGCTGCCGCTGTCGCCGACCGCCGTGCAGCCGGTGGCCAGCACGGCCGCCGCGGACAGGACCGCCATCATCCGGCTGTGGTGCGCCCTTCTCGTCATGGCTCCTCCTCGACACTGAGTGGATGTTCGGTTGGTGTTCCCGGGCCCTAGAAACCGAGCAGACCGGGCAGGAATGTGGCTGTGGACGGCACGAAGGTCACCAGCAGCAGCACCGCGACCAGCGGGATCAGGAAGGGAGCCGTGCCGCGGAACACCTCGTGCACCGGCATGTTGGTGACGGGGCTCATGACGTAGAGCACCGCGCCGATCGGCGGTGTCAGCAGGCCGATCATCAGGTTGATGATCACGATGACACCGAAGTGCAGCGGGTCGACGCCGAACTCTGTCGCGATCGGGAGCAGGATCGGGACCGTGATCACCAGGACCGAGATCCCCTCGAGTATCGCGCCGAGGAAGATCAGCAGCAGGTTGACCAGCAGCAGGAAGACGATCTGGTTGTCGGTCACATCCCGCAGGGTCTCGGCCACCGTGCGGGGGACCCGCTCGCGGGCGAGGATCCATCCCAGCAGCCCGGAGGCTCCGATGATCAGCGTGATCGAGGCCGTCGTCGACGCCGTCTCGCGGGCGATCGGGCCCAGATCGCGCAGCCGCACCGTACGGTAGACGAAGCCCAGGGCCAGCACGTAGGCAGCGCCGACCGCGGCGGCCTCGGTCGGTGTGAAGACGCCGCCCAGGATGCCGCCGAGGATGATCACGGGAGCGCCCAGCGGTCCGAGTACCCGCACCGTGGCCTGCCGCAGCCGCTGCCAGTCGAACGGCTGGCCCTGCAGGTCCGACTGCCGGCGGGCCCAGACGAAGACCGCGATCGCCAGCCCGGCGGCCATGAGGAAGGCGGGCAGGACGGAAGCGGCGAACAGGGCGCCGGTCGACACTGCGGCGATGCCGGCGTAGACGACCGCCGGAATGCTCGGCGGCATGACCGGGCCGATCAGGCTGGACGCCGAGGAGATGCCGACCGCGAACCGCTTGGAGTAGCCCCTGCGGACCATCGCGGGGACCTCGACCTTGCCCAGACCGGCGGCATCGGCGAGCGCGGACCCGCTCATCCAGGAGAAGCCAAGGCTGACACCGATGTTGATGTAGCCGAGACTGCCCCTGATGCGGCCGATCAGCGCCAGCGCGAAGTCGAAGAGCCGGTCGGCGATGCGGGCGTGGTTCGCGACCACCCCGACAAGGATGAACAGAGGCACCGCGAGCAGCGGGAAGCTGTCGATCGCGCCGGTGACCTGGCGGGTGCTCAGGCCGAGCGACTGCCCGTTGAACGTCGCATAGGTGAGCGAGGGGCCAAGGAGGGCGAAGGCCACCGGAACGCGCAGCGCGAGAAGCGCGAGGATCGACAGGGCCAGCAGCAGCATATTCATGCGGAGGGCCTCTCTCCCTTGGCTCCGTTGGATCCGTTGGCTCCTTCTGCGTTGAGCTCGGCGCCGTGCACGGTGTCGCCGTCGGATTCCGGCTCCGGCAGGAAGACGGCCACCACCGAGCGCACGGTGGTCAGCAGCAGCCCGGCGAGAGGGATGACGTACAGCCACTGGAGCGGCATGCCCATGGCTGGGGACACCTGCTTCGAGTCGCCCGTCACCAGGGCGTACGCCTCGTACGCGAGGTTCAGGCAGATGATGGCCACCATGACGTTGACGAAGATGCCCACCAGCCGGAGGAGCTTGCCTCTGGCCACGGTGTCGATCAGCTTCAGCGCGACGTGCCCGTCCCAGGCCATCAGATGGCCGGACATTGCGAAGGTCAGCCACACGAGGCTGTAGCGGGCCAGCTCGCCGGTCCACACCCAGCCGCCGGCCGGCAGATACCGCTGGATGGCCTGCGTGAGCACCAGGACGAAAATCACGGCGAGCAGAAGACCACCGACGACGGCCTCGGCCGTCGACAGCCACCGGAGCACGGCAGGTCGCCTGCCGCCGGGCGAAGCGGCTTCCTCAGTCATCGGACCCCACCTGCCAGGTGGCGAGGTTGACCCAGGACTTCCCGGGGGCCGTACGAGCCTGCGCGAAGGCATCCGCGGCATCGGCCGGGGACGCTTCGGCGTGCAGGACTTGTGTGGGGGCCAGGCTTCCGTCGGCGACGGCCGCGACGGTCTCGGCGAAATCGCGAGGGTGGTCGTAGATGAGTGAGCCCCGGACCACCAATTGCCGCTGGGTCAGTTCCATGGTGGACATCGGCACCGGCTGTATCCCCATGCCGATCATCACGATGGTGCCGCCCGTGCCGACCGCACGCACCGACGTCTCCCACGCCGCCGGGATGCCGACCGTGTCGAACACGACAGGGAAGTCCCGCGCGCGCTCAGGGTCGACCCGCTTGGCGCCGATCCGCTCGGCGAGGGCGACCCTGCCCTCGTGCGGCTCGGTGACATAGGCCCGTGCTCCGGCAGCGAGAAGGGACTGACAGACGAAGAGGCCCTGCGAGCCCGCGCCGACGACAAGACACTCATCACCGTCGCCCACCCCCGACCGGCGGACGGCGGAACGCGCCACCGTCAGCGGCTCGACGCACGCGAACGTCTGGTCGGAAACGGTCGCGGGCACCGGCCAGGCGAAGCGGGCAGGGACCGCCACCCGCTCCGCGAGCAGCCCGGGGATGTTCATTCCCACGATCCGCCGCCGGGCGCATGCCGAGGTAAAACCGTCCCGGCACACCTGGCAGTCGGAGCAGCCGTAGTTCGGCTCAATCACCACTCGCTGACCGACGTAACGGTCGGTGACATCGGGACCGACGGCGACGATCTCGCCTCCGCCCTCATGCCCCATGACCCACGGGAGGCTCGGCGTCGTCCTGTGCCCGTCGTAGACACCGAGGTCGGAACCGCACAACCCCACTGCAGCCATTGCCACCAGCACATCGCCCGGACCGAGGTCGGGTTCCGGCCAGTTGTCGACGACCTCGACATGGCGAGGCCGCGTCAGAACGACAGCCCTCATCAGCTCTTCCCCCCTCAACTCTGAGTACGGTGGCGCCAGTCGCGGACGGACGCCCACTACATGGCTGGAAGGTTTCGCTGAAGATAAATGTGTGGCAATCGACTGGCAAGCGGTTGCCAAAAATTGCCATGCAGAGCAGGATTCGACCGGAAGCGAAGTCAATCCAGGGCCCAGGGGGCGGCAGAGTGGCACAGGAAAGCGGCAAGCACCCGACGATCTACGACGTCGCGCGGGAAGCGGGAGTCGCCGCTTCGACGGTGTCCAGGGCGCTGTCCATGCCCGGCCGGGTCAAAGCCCAGACGCGCGAGCACATTCTCGAGACGGCCGAACGGCTCGGATATCGCACGAACCCACTCGCGCGGGCCCTGCCCTCGGGTCGTACCGACACGGTGGCGCTGTGCGTCGCGGACATCACCAACCCGCACTTCTTCGGCATCATCCGGGGCGCGGAACAGCAGACACGAGCAGTGGGATGCACACTGATCGTCGGCGACACCGAAGAGTCACCCGAGCTGGAAGCGCGGAACGTCGAACGGCTCGGCCCATCGGTGGACGGTTTCGTCATCGCCGCGAGCCGGATGTCGGACGATCGCATCCGGGAGCTGGCGACCAACCATCGACTGACGTTGGTCAACCGTCAGGTCGACGGCGTGACCAGCGCCATCGTCGACCACGAGGACGGCACGCAGCAGATCGTCGAGCACCTGGCATCGCTCGGCCACACCTCGGTCGTATACCTTGCCGGTCCCCGCCGGTCGTGGCTGGCCGCGCAGCGCTGGCGGGTGGTGGAGTCGGCCGCACGCGGGCTCGGGATGTCGGCGGCCAGACTCGGGCCGTTCCCGCCCGCCGTGCTCGGCGGTGCCGCCGCGGCCGACGCCGCCCTCGGGTCCGGCGCTACCGCGGCCATCGCCCACAACGACCTGCTCGCCATCGGCATGCTGCGCCGATTCGCCGAGCGGGGCGTTCGAGTTCCCGAGGACATCAGCGTGGTGGGCTACGACGACATCTTCGGCGCGGACTTCTGCTCGCCCTCGTTGACCACGCTCGGCGGACCGTTCAGCGAGGCCGGCCGGTTGGCCGTCGCCCTGCTGCTCGGCATGCGCGATGCGTCGTGGCGCTCGGAGACCGCGTCCCAGGTGGTGCTGCCGTCGCATCTGATCGTCCGCGAATCCACCGGGCCCGCTGCCGGATGATCAGGCACCGATGCGCCGCAGCCACGACCGGACCTCGGCATCAGCTTTCCGGACTTCCTCGCCGCGCACCGCGAGCCCTTCCCCGATGGTCGCACCCCGGGATGCCGCGTAGTCGCGCTTGGTCGTGCCCAGTCCGCTCATCGCATACGTCGTGACCGGATGGACCGTCTTGCCGCGGAAGTCGTACCCCTCGGCGAAGGTAGACATGATCATGGGTGCTCAGACGTTCCAGATGGGGCTGCCCAGTAGCACCACGTCATAACGGTCGATCGCGGACAGGGGGTTGGCGATGGTCGGCCGCGCATCGGCGTCCTGTTCGCGGACGATGGGGGGAGCGAAGCCGAGAGTGGGGGAGGGCGACCGTCTCGTCGTAGTCGTCGGAGTACGCAGCCATACCCCGCTCGGCACGCGTCACTGTCGGTGAACGGGCGGGGTGTTGGTATACGTATGCCCCGTGGGCGCGGTCCAGGTACTGCCCCCGGTATGCGGATCTCGCGTGATCTTCCACCCGGGATGATGGGTCCTCAGCCGGTGATGCCGACAGCACAACGGTTGAAGGTTCTCCGGCACCGTCCCCCCGTACGAGGCCTTCGCCGCCTACGCCGCAGGGCATCCGCACGGCCGTCGCCGACCTTATGTGGGTCTTCGAACTTAAGCGGTGCGGAGGTGTCCGCGGGCTCGGCGGGTGGTGACGCAGCGTGTGCGTAGGCGTTGGTTGGCGGGGTTGCGGAAGCCTTGCATTTTGAGTTCCCGGTCACGCCGGGTGAGAAGGGCTGGTCGGGGGTCTGTAGGTGGGGCGGGGATGTTTCGGCCTGTTCCGTGAGCCTTTGGGGCAGCCGGGCCCGGCGGGCCGGGGTTTCGGGGGCTTGGTGATCGCGGGGAGTTTCGCGCGGAGGCGGCGAAACCCCAACCGGACCCGGTGGGGGCTCAGAGTGGTGCCATGGGGCGGGCGGGCCTGCCAGGGGCGGCGGAGATCGTCGACGAGGTCCCGGGCGAGATGCAGTTGTGTGTAGGCGGCCAGGACGAGGGCTATCCACCGGTCGACGGCTTCGGCCGCGTCCAGGCGGGCGGCGCCCAGGCCGAGGTGGCCCTTGACGAACCGGTGGAAGTGTTCCTGGTCGAAGCGGCGCATGTACGCCATCCACAGCGGAACGGGATCGGCGGGCTGGGGGCCGAGGTGCCACAGCCACAGGTCCTTCTCCGTGCCGCCGCCGTGTGGCATCCGCTCGACCTGCACCTGTAGGACGGTGCCGCGCACGATGGGCAGGGGCTTGTCCACGGGCCAGTCGCTCCACCAGGCGTAGCGGCGGGTCAGCTGCTGGTGCAGGTTGTGCCAGGCGCGGATGGTCACTTTCCCGTAGCGGTCGCTGTCGAGGCTGGTCTCGCTGTCGGG
>NZ_JBSFUU010000157.1:0-9027 GCF_053591955.1 Streptomyces sp. NPDC002845
TCGCTGACCAGTGCGGGAACCGGGATCTCGATCCACTCCTCGCGCGGCGTCGCGGTGACCCCGGCCTGCGGCGAGATACCGCGTCCGGCCAGCCGCGAGGTCCGGTTGGGGCGGGGTGCGCCCGGCACGGTCCGGCTCTTCCCGAAGCACGCCCGCCCCGTATAGGCGGGATTGCGGAGTATCGTCCCCAAGGTGCCGGCATCCCACTGCGGGTTACCCTGCGGCGAGGGGATCTGGTCGCCGGTGTCGATCTCGTCCTGCGTCCAGCCGGTGACGTCCAGGAGCAGCCCGTCCAGCGGCCCGCCGGTCAGTTCGACGTAGGTCTGCCCGGGCGCGGGCCCGGGTCGGGGTCGTCGTGGTCGTGGCCGTAGACCCGGCGGCGCAGCAGTTCCTCGTCCCCGTCCACGCGTCCCAGCCGCCACCGACAACGGGGGCTTGAAGTGCCCCGGGTTTGCCCGCGCTCAACACCCCACCAGCCAAAACACCATTACCTGACACACCATCACTGACATCCACCCACTGACACCAGACCGGCACATCGCACCCCTCAGGCCCGAGGTCGCGGCCAGTCCCGTCCCCGCCCGGCGTCGCGCGCGGCCCCGCCGTCGCGCGCGACGGCCACCGGCGGCATCTGGTCCCCTCGCCCGCCGCCCGGGACCTGTCCCACCCACCCACCTTCCTTGTTCTTCCTGTGGGGCGTGGTCCGGGGGCGTAGAGGGGATGCCGGCCTCCCGACCACGGCAGGACCAGCGTGGTGACCTGCGGGTTCGCGGGCAGGTGCGGCAGAGGGTGCGGACGGTTGTCGGCCGGGTTGTCGGAGGGGTTGTCGGAGGGGATTCGGGCCTGGTCCACGGAGTCGTTGTCGCTTCGTGATCGTGGTCGGGCCTTCGTGGTCGGTGGTCTGGTCGGGGCCGGCTGCTGCTGTGTCCGGTACGCGCGGCGACGGGCGAGACGGCGCCGCACCGAGCGGGAAGTGAGTGGGTCCGTGATGATCGGCGTGGACGTGGGCAGCGGGGACCGGATGGCGCTGGGCGTGCTGACGCAGTACCGGATGGCCGCCACCGAGCAGATGCACCGGGTGATCGCCCCCGATGTGCGCATCGAGCAGACCCGGCGGCGGCTGGCCAGACTGCGCGCCGAGGGGCTGGTCGACCGCATCACCCTGCCGCAGGCCGGACGGACCCGGGTGTGGTTCCCCACCCCGTACGGCGTGCAGCTCGCCTCCGAGTGGCCCGGGATGCACCGGCCGTCCAGGACCGTTTCCGATCCGACCGCCGTGCGTCTGAAGGCCGGCCACACGCTGACCGTGACCGAGACCGCGCTCGTCTTCCTCGAGGACGCCCGCCGCCGCGGCGAGCTGTGCCGACCGCTGGACTGGATCCCCGAGGTCCACCACCCGATCGGCGGCGGCGAGGCCGTCATCCTCGACGCGCTCCTGTACTACCGGCGCAGCCCGGTCGACGGCGACAACGGGTCGATGCTGCGGGCGTTCGTGGAAGTCGACCGGGCCACCATGGGCCCCGAACGCCTCGCCGCCAAGCTGTCCGCGTACGAGCGCCTCTACCGCTACGTGCCTGCGGTCCTGGGGCGCCGGCCGACCGTCCAGGAACCGGCGGTTGAGGAGTGGCGGCGCTACCCGCTCTTCCCCCGCGTCCTGTTCATCCTGGACGGCACCGGCCCAGCCGGTGCCGACAACCGGATCCGCGCCCTGCGCGCGGGGGCCGGACTGCTGGCGCCGTCCCGCTTCCCGTACGACGTCCCCGTCCTCGCCGCACCGCTGGCCGATCTGCTCCAGCACGGCCCCTCCGCACCCGTGTGGCGTCCCGTCCACGCCCCCGGCCAGCGCGTCAGCTGGACGGAGTCCGGGCATCGGCAGACATTGACGCGCGGCCGCCGCAGACGACGGCACGGGTCTGTACTGCGCTTCGCCCGCAGACCCTCCGTAGCGAAGTAGTCGGCCACCAGAGCCGCGCGTATCCGCCACTTGGCGACGCCGTCGAGGCAGGGCATGGCCAGGTCGGTGAGGATCACGTCGGGTGTGGTGCGGTCGGCGACGGCCAGCAGTTCCTCCCCGGTGGCGGCCTGCCCACGACGGCAAGCTCGTCGCTGGAGGCGAGGGCCGCGCGGAACCCGAACAGGAACATGGGGTGGTCGTCGGCGATGACCACCTTGACCGGGGCGGGTTCGGTCATGGCTCCTCCAGCGGCAGGGTGACGGTCAGGGTGGTGCCGTGCGGCGCGGTGTCGAGCGTGAAGGTGCCGTTCAGGGCCTGCGCCCGGCGGCGCATGGAGGCCGAGGCTGCCTCCTGCTCCGGGAACGCCCGTCGGCTCAGCGGCTGCTGTCCGGGCGGGCATCCTGGAGCACGGCGAGGCGCGGCTGCAGCCCTCGCAAGCTGTGTCCCAGGTCTTCACCGGTGCCTTGAGTTCGGCCGCGGCCGCTGTGGCGGGCACCAGCTCGCCGGACCCGGGCGCTGCCGCGCCGACGGCCAGGACCCAGACGGTGCGGACCGCTGGCGCGCCGGTCGCCCATTACCTTCTGCACAGTGGTCGATGATTGAACTAGTCGTGACCATATCGATACTGAACGTAATATTTCTTCGGGGTGGCCACCCGCCGCGACAGCAGCGTCTTGCCGTCCGTGTCCGGGGCGAGGGCGTGATGGTGGCCCTTGCCGCTGTCGATCCCCGCCCATACCCGGCTCATCGCGCTCCTGACGTGCGTGTTCATGTTGTTCGTGCCACGGACAACCTCGCCGGCATTGCTCTACACAGCGACTGGTTCGCCGACTGATCGATGTGACGGCCAGTCACCGCTCCACAACAAGTGGATCAGAACCGATCTCGCAGGCCGCCAGAAGAGAGGACTCCTGGCCGCCTACGGCCAGAACTTCAAGGCCATTACGGACTTCGGCGTTTCGGGGTCTGGATCTGTGTCGGGACCGGTGACGCGGTCCGTCTGAGTTGGTACGCCGGAGGCATGCGGTATCCGGATGGGGGCGGGCTGACCGCCGAGCAGCGCAGGCGCCGGGAAGAGGTACGGATGCGGGCCGTTGACCTCTTCGAGGAGGGCGTGGAAGTCCCTTGCATCGCCCGGGAGTTACGGGTGAATGAGAAGTCGGTCTACCAATGAGTGGCGTGCATCGTGAAGTCGCAGGTCACGGGTCTGGTGTGAGTGACGATTCGGGGACTCGTGCCGGTCGGCGGCTATTGTCTATGCCGTAGATCATCGGGCAGGTCCGGTTCCGGCGGTCTGCCGGGTTCGGCTGCGCCCGTGACCGACCCCCGCCTACGATCCGTCAGCAGGGCGGCACGCCATGAGACCGCGGAGATGCTGGAGCGGCAGTGGATCACCGCTCGCCGGAGCTGATCCCGCACCGCAGCGACGCGGCCGGAGGGTGCGCTGCCGGGCGACTACCGCAAGATCCTGGCGATCGTGCGGGAGGCGGACAGCCCGGTGCAGGTCAGGGCGGTTGGCGAGCGGCTGGGCCTGGACGCGTCGGTGCGCGGCAGGCTGGAGCCGCTGCGGGCGAAGATGACCAAGCTCGCCGACCGCGGCTGGCTGCACAAACGCCCTGACGGACGGTTCACCGCACGTCCATAGCCGCGCGAGGCGCGTAACTGGCGGGCCCCCGGCGGCAGTTGAGTTTGGTGTGAAGAAAAACAACCCTCACGCCGAGGGCCCTGACGGACTTGTCTACACCGCCCGCCTGCCGCTGTCAGGCATACGCCGCCGAGGCGAACCGGCTCCTGGACCAGGCCGACGCCCTGATGGCCGCGCCCCGCGCCAAACGCGACAGCTCCGGAGCCGCCGCGTGGGAGGTCATCCACTCCAGCGACTTCGCCGCCGCGCTCGGTGCCCTTCAGGAGGCGCCGGAGAGAGTCGAGAACATCACCACGAGGCTCGCCGAGATGCGCGTGAGGGCGTCCCGGCTTGCTCACGACATCGACATGCAGACCCAGGAAGAACTGGCCTTTGTCCACGGGGGGGGGGCTGGTCCGCGAGCGGGCCGCCGCTCGGAGGTACCAGGCCATCGCCAGGGACATACAGGAGGAGATGGCCCTGCGCGACAGGATCGCGCAGAAGTACCTGACGCTCCATGACGAGGAGACGGACGGCCGTCGCACGCTGCGTCACGAGCAGAGGTCGGAGAAGGACGCATCGCACGACGGCCAGGCAGTGGCTGTCGCGCAGAATCCGCAGCAGGCACAGCACCGTGGGACGCGTTGAGCAGCCCACGGATGCCAATACCGCTCCCCAAGAGCCTCTGCTGGCTTTCTTCACGCCTTCGGGAACATCTGGCGCGGGCACTTCCTCCCGAACCGCTGTCGAAACGCTGCTCTTCGACGTGAACAGAGCCACTCTGCGGCTTCGCGTCTGCGGATCACAGGCAGGGCGGGATGCCCAGAACTGTTAGTAAATCTACTGCTTCACCCCAGGCTGGTTGATGGAGGTACGGCTCCCTTGTGGGTCAAACGACCGACACACTCAGCGACCGGACCGGGCTAATGTGCCCGTCGTGCAGAGCCCGCAGAGCCGATGCAGCACAGCAGCGAAGTGCAGCAAAATGCTGCCCGAGGTTCCGGCCGTCGGCGGAGGTCGCGCGGGCCGCATTTTCGGGGAAGGGAACCAAAGCTGGGACTACCCACGTCAGTCCGACCGGCATACCGACACCAGAGCCGTGATCCCGTTAATTATGTCGTTCTGGGTAGTTTACGGGGGAGATGGGCCTCGCCCTGCCCGGAACATGGAAAGGTGCACATCGGTGAGGCGGAAGTATTCAGCCATGCTCACAGCAACGGTGCTCTGCTTGCTGGCAGGTTGCGCTGACGAACCGCGACCGTGGGAGGAAATCTCCCACTCCAGGGTGCGGGATCTGACCAATGAGGAAGTCGTCGAGATCGAGCGGGCCGAGCAGAAACTCATCAAGGCGTGCATGACGAATGAGGGGTTCCCCTACTGGGAATTCCCGGTGCCCAGCGTTGACGAGCGAAAGTCGGGCAATTACGTCATCGAGTCCGTGCGGTGGGCCGAGGCGTATGGATACGGTCGAGAATTCGAAAAACGTGGCGAAAAGATACGAACCTCCCACCGGACCGTCATTTACCAGAACAAACTGTCCAAGGAAGGGCGCGTCAGTTACACCCGGGCTCTGGACGGCAACTACAGGGACAGGATGACGGCCAAACTCCCCGGGAAACTTGGCACGGTGGAAACCCCACGCGGGGGATGCACCAACGAAGCACGCGCCAGGCTCTACGGCGACGCCGAGATCTGGTTCACCACACGCCGAACCGTGGAGGGTGTCTTCCCCCTCTACGCCCAGGCCCTCAAGCAGGACGAACGCTTCACGAAAGCGCTCCGTCAGTGGGCCGACTGTATGACGAGAGCCGGACGGCCCTTCGACAGCCCCGATGATCTCCGGCAGAAGAGGGCGGCGGCCGTCGAGAACATGCCGGATGCCGAAGCCGACGCCTTCGACAGGAAACTCGCCGTCACCGAGGCGACGTGCGCCGTGGAGTCCTCCCTGGGCAAGGTGATCCGCGTCCTGGAGAGCGAGTACCGGGCCAGGACTCTGAAGCCGTACAGCGAACAGTGGGACACCTACCGGAAGATGCGCCTGCACGCCCTGCGGCAGGCCCAGGACGTCCTGTCCTGACCATGACTCCGGCAGACATCCGACTGCCGGACACCACACACCTGCTACAGAGGAGATTGGCATGCGCAAGCGCAAGTTCGGTTCGGCTGCCGCCGTGGCGGCCCTGACCGGGGTAGCGGTCCTCGGCTTCAGCCCCAGCGCCTCAGCCGAAACCCCCGGGACCTGCTGGGACAACTACGAGAACGCCGTCAGCGGATACATGTCCGCCTACGACAAGCTCAACTGTGACGACTTTCTCGGCATGGCTGCGGGCAACGACCTGGACTGGGGTGACTCCTCAGGCGGCTTCCGGGGGAGTGACCGCAACAAGGCCAGCTCCCTCGTCAACAAGGGGAACTACTACGAGGTGAAGTTCTACTTGGGGTCGGGAGGCAACAGCAACTTCCACATCTGCCTCACCCGTGCCGAGGGATTCGTCCGGGATCTCAGGGACGACTACTGGCTTAATGACCCACTCTTCGGCACCGTCAACAACTCCATAGGTTCGCACCGATGGGTCACCAGGACCTCATGTTCGGCCTACGCAGTGTGACCCTTCCCATCACCACACCAGACGACACAGTCGTGATATCCGGTCAGTTGGCGGGCGGGGCTGGGTGAACACGGACGGGCGCGGCACATCATGATCGTGTATTTCCACTCGCAAGATCAGGAGGGCCGCGCCCGCCTGACGTTACGCCTTCTTCCGCCGCTGGCGCGACCACGGCCTGGTCAAGAAGTTCCACGACCGGCTACGCGCGCAGGTCCGCGAGAAGGCGGGCCGCGACGCGGAGCCGACAGCCGGAGTGAGCACGGTGCATCGTGAAAACTGCACGTCAGATGGCCTGGTGTGCGTAGGCGTCGGGAGGCTCGGGCAGGTCCGCAGCGGTAGTCCACCGACAAGGTCGTCCGTCAGCGGGCGACTTCCCGGTTCGTCAGCACCAGCAGGGCCCGCACCAGCGCAGTCGCCCACCTCGGATCCGTGCGGAGCTTGCCGAGGACACGCCAGTTCTTGAGATGGGCGAAGCCGTGCTCGACCGGGGCCCGCACCGCGGCCAGTGCCTTGTTGGACAGCTTCTGCCCACGGGTCAGGGGCCGGTTGCGGGCGGCCTTGTAGCCGGTGATCACCGCCGGGTCGGCGTCCGGACCGGCATCGTCGAGTCCGACGAACCCCAGGTCGGCGATCGCGCCGAGACCGACCGCCCGCAGGTGAGCGGTGAGTTTGTCGTGCCGACAGGCGGTGATCTCCGAGGCGCGTCCGGGCCGCACCGCGGAGACCCATACCAGTCGGCCGCGGTCGTCGGTGAGAGCGATCACGAGCAGGCCGTGGCATTTTTGCTTGCCCGAATAGTTCTTCCGTTGTGTCCTGAACGTGAAAGGGAGTTGGTTGTAGGACAGCTTCTGAAAACGGTGCTGTGTGAGAGATGAAGGTATGGCCCTTCGATGTCGTCCTGCGGGGGATGGCGTCAAACTACCTCATGTTGCGTTAGCTGAAGAATGTCGTGATGAGCGATGAGGAAAAGGCGTCGTGAGAGGCGTCAGGTAGGGACCGGGAAGACGAGCGCAAGCGAATCGCTGCTGAAGTGTCGAAAACTACTGAGAAGGCATCAAAACTGGGGCCTCGGAAGTGTCCCGGGATGAGTCCGGCGGATACCCGTTTACTGGCCGGTCGGTGTCCGGCATGCAGGCGACGTGAGCCCGGTCTGCTGCTCTCGCACGGAACAGGAGAAGGCGCGCCCCGATACTGCCCGTGCAGGTCCGGCGGGGGAGAGGGAGTGTCCCAAGCGGCAGACACCGCAAGGGATCGAGTACCGATGCGGGGTGCGCTGGCGGACCGGCCTGTAGTAGTGATGAAGCCTCTGTAATGGGGGTGGAGCAAAGGGGCCGGGTCGTTCGTGACTGAGTTGATCGCATCAACCGGATGTTCTCCGGGAGGAGTCCGATGGGCCAGTTGAAGTCACAGGTCAAGCCATTTGATATCTCGAAGTGGGAAGTGAAGGAGGCGTGGGAGGACGTCAGGGCGAATAAAGGTGCACCCGGTGTGGACGGGCAGAGCATCGCCGCATTCGAGAAGGACCTGGAGAACAATTTGTATAAGGTCTGGAACAGGATGTCGTCGGGTTCGTACTTTCCGCCCCCGGTGCGCATGGTGGAGATTCCCAAGCCGCATGGCGGAGACACGAGAATCCTCGGGATTCCGTCTGTCGCCGATCGCGTGGCGCAAACTGTGGTGGCACGGCATCTGATGCGCAGGGTGGATCCTGTATTCCATCCGGATTCCTTCGGATACCGGCCCGGACGGTCCGCGCTGGATGCGGTCGAGCGGTGCAGGGAACGCTGCTGGAAGAGGGGCTGGGTCATCGATCTCGATGTCCAGGAGTTCTTCGACAGCGTGCCCTGGGACCTGCTTGTCAAGGCAGTGGAAGCTCACACGGATGCCGTATGGGTGATTTTGTATGTCCGGCGGTGGCTCGCGGCCCCACTGGAGCAGCCCGACGGCAGCCTGCTGACCCGGGAGAAGGGAACGCCCCAAGGTGCTCCGGTATCTCCCGTTTTGGCGAACCTGTTCATGCACTACGCGCTCGACCTTTGGCTGGAGCGGGAGTTCCCGACAGTCATGTTCGAACGCTACGCGGACGATGCGGTGATCCACTGCGTCACCGAGTCGCAGGCCAGGCGGGTGCTGGCCGCGCTCACGGACAGGATGGACGAGGTCGGGCTGCGGCTGCACCCCGCCAAGACCAGGATTGTGTACTGCCGGGACGGCAAGCGACAGGGCTCGTACGAGCACACCTCGTTCACCTTCCTCGGCTACACCTTCCGCGCCCGCAAGAACCGGGACCGGCACGGCAGGGACTTCCTGGCGTTCGGCCCGGCGGTCAGCAAGGACGCCCTGAAGAAGATGAGCGCGCAGGTCCGCTCCTGGCACCTGCACACGCGCTCGGAGCTGTCCCTCACCGAGCTCGCCCGGCGCGTCAACCCGGTCGTGGCGGGCTGGATCAACTACTTCGGGCGATTCCGCCCGTGGGAACTCAATCCCCTCCTCATGCGCATCAACGCCTACCTGGTGCGCTGGATCCGCCGGAAGTACAAACGGCTCGCGGCAAAGCGGAGGGCCATCGCGAAACTGCGGGAGATCGCCCAGCGGTACCCGCGCCTCTTCGCGCACTGGCGGATCACCCCTGCACCCGCATCGGCCTGGTGATCAGAACGACAAGAGCCGTGTAACGGGAGACTGTTACGCACGGATCTGTGAGAGCCGAGGGGTGAGACTCCCCTCGGCTACTCGGCGTTCTCGGTCCCGGTGCGCCGCCGGGTGCGTATCAGGGAGCCGTCCAGCAGCACCACCCCGCCACCCTTTCGGGCGATCTTCCTCAGCGCGCGGTCCAGACG
>NZ_JBSFUU010000158.1:0-8987 GCF_053591955.1 Streptomyces sp. NPDC002845
GACCACCTCGTCAAGGTCGCCAAGCACGGCCTGAAGCTGATCCAGTACCGCCCGCACCTCATCGACGGCTGCCTCACCGAGACCGGCCTGACCATGGGTCCGACCCCAACGTGACCTTGCTACCTCACGCATTAAAGATCAGTACTCAGGTGGGAGCGCACCAGGTGGTGGTTCAGGACGTCGCGGGCGGCGTTGGCGTCGAGGATGGCCAGGTCGACGACGGCGTCCTGCAGGAGGGTGATGGAGGGGCTGGTTCGGTCCCGGGCCAGGTCGAGCGCGGCCAGTCCGACGCGGGCCTGGAACACCGCGGTTGCGGGGTCGGACGGGGTGAGCAGCGCGAGGGCTTCGCGCAGGACGAAGTCCATCTCGGGCTGGGGAGTTGGGGAGCTTGACGGTCGGCAGGAGATCCTCAGGAGGGCCGCGATGGCGTTCTCCCATGGTTCTGCGGGTGCGGTGGAATCGATCATGTCGCGGGCCTGCTGGTCGAGGCCGCGTTCCATCAGCGACATGATCATGATTTGGCGGCCGTCGAGGAGACGGTTGCCGACACCGCGGTGCGCGGTCATGGCTTCGGCGGCCTCGGTCCAGCGGCCGATCCGCGCCAGTGCCCTGGCGCCGTCGACGAGCACGGTGGCCCACAGTTCCCGGCAGACCTTCCGGTGGTCCTCCTCGGTGCGGATCAGGGCCCCGAGGTCGATGTCGTGGTTGCGGATCTGAGCTGTACCGCGCTTCTGTGCGGCGCGGTACAACCGCGTGAGGATGTCGTAGGCGCCTTCGCCGTCGCCTTCGCGGGTCAGCAGCCGGGAGATGTTGATCAGGGGCATGAGCGCCATGACAGCGATGTCGCCTGTGAGGTGTCCGGCGCTGGCGAAGACGCGGTGCTGCCGCCAGCACAGGTCGGCGGCCAGGTCGGGCATTCCGATGTCGGAGGCGATCAGCGCGGCGTAGTTGAGGACCCCGCTGGTGCGGGCCACCAGGTCGTGGTGGCCCGCACCAGCGGGTGCGACGGTCAGCCCGGTGAGGTGGGTGATGCGCGCGTCCAGCGGTAACGCGGGCTTCTTGGGGCGGCGGACCAGCGGGATGCGGCCGGCTATCGCGGGGATCATCGGGTCATCCCTTGCGCGGCCAGTCGACGACGAGGCAGCTGTAGGTCTTGTCGATGACGAAGCGCGGTTCGGCGGCGGTCAGTTGGTCGCGGGCGCTGCCGACGGCCATGCGGAAGGTGGGTTCGGGCCCGTCGTTGCCCCAACTCTCGTCCCACTCGGTGATCTCGGTGGCGACCTGGTCGGCGAGTTCGGTGGCGCGCGGGCCGTGTCCGATGACGCCGATCTGTCCGAACCAGCCCTGCTCGTCCTCGCCGTGGCGCAGGGTCAGGTAGGCCAGGGTGTCGCCGTCGAGCGCAGCCATGGAGCCCCAGGGGAAGTGCGGGGTGAAGCCGGGGCGCTGGCCGGGCATGCGGGACAGGCCGCTGGGGAGCACGGACGCCAGGTACAGGTACAGCCACTCGAAGGGGGCGCCTTTGCGGAACTTCACGCCGGTGTAGACCGTGGCCTGCTTCTGGTCCAGGACGGTGCGGATCGCGTCGCGGTCCACGTTCTGCTCGCTGAAGGTCTCCAGGCGGACGTTGCCCTCTCCGGCCATGGGCACGAGGGTGTAGATGTCGTCGCAGACGCCCTTGCGCAGGGGTACGAACGTGGCCATCTCGCAGGAGACGGTCTTGAAGGTGTCGCCGTCGCGCTCGAAGGCGAAGGAGCGGGAGATGCTGCCGCGAATCCTCATGGGAAGGATCAGGCGCCCGCCGGGGGCGAGCTGGTCGAGGAGCCGCACCGGCACGTCGCCGGCGCCGACGGTGAACTGGATGCGGTCGTAGGGGGCGTGCTCGGGAAGGCCGGCGGCGCCGTCGGCCAGCACGGCGGTCACGTTCGAGGCCCCGGCCTGTGCGAGGTTCTTACTCGCGGTGTCGACGAGGTCCTGGTCGACGTCCACGGTCCACACGTGGCCGCCGGGCACGACCAGTCGGCCGAGGAGGGCTGCGTTGTAGCCGGTGGCGGCCCCGGCTTCCAGGATCGTGTGCCCGGGTTCGGCGCCCAGCTGCTCCAGCTGGGTGGCGACGATCTGCGGCGCGGAGATACAGGAGATCATCTCGCCGTTCTCGTCGTGCTTGATGGGCACGGCGTCCTCGGTATACGCCTTCTGGAGGTCGACGCCGGGGAGGAACCGGTGGCGGTCGGTGTTGCGGAAGGCGGCGGTGACCTCGGGTGTGTGCAGGTGTCCGCTGTCGGTGAGGCGGGTCACGAGTGCTTCGCGCAGGTCTGCGGGGTCGGCGGCGGTGTTCAGGGTCGTCTCCATTCGGGTGAGGCTAGGGGGTTCGGGGGTGGTCTCGGGGCTGGACACGTCGGCTTCATCTCTATCGGCGAAGGCGCCGTGGCGGCCCAGCCACGCGGTTGCGGCCTGCTCGGCGACCGGTACTCCGGCGCGGTTGAAGGCGAAGATTGCGTGATGGGCGAGGACCGCGCGCAGGCCCCGCGTCAGCCGCCCGTCAGCGGCCATCCGCCTCAGCCGATGGCCGGCGTTTTCGAATGTGGCGACGCGGTCGGCCCAGCCGGGCTCGGCGTCCCGTCGCAGAGCGGCGTCGGCGTTCATCAGGCGCTTCATGGCGGCGATGGCCCGCTGGCGCGCAGGGCCGGTGGGCGGGGTGACGGGCGGGCGCAGGGCGCCGAGCTTCGCCCAGACGTCGCCGGTCTCGAACGGATCCAGGCCGGCCGCCCGGATCATGGAGGACAGCAGCAGGACACAGCGTTCTCGGGCACCGGGGCGGCCGGTCTCCGCCAGGGCGGAGGGGCTGTCCGCGCAGAACACCTCGTGCGCGACATCCATGCCTTCGGGGCCGCCGAAGGCGTCGGTCTCCGGCTCGTAGATCCCGCCCACCCAGCCGCTGGCCTGCTGGTCGGCGACGAGGCCGTCCAGCAGGTCGGCTACGGAACGCTCGGTACGCAGGCGCAGCCCACCGTCTTTGCGCAGGAAGTGGAACCGCTGGTTGTGCAGCTCGGAGGACAGTACCTGGGCGACTTCCGTGCTCACCCCGGCACTGCCTGGGAACGAGAGGGTGGCGTGCCACCAGTGTGTCTCTGTGGTGATCGGGAGGTTCTCGTCGTCGACGTCCATCGTCGGGGGCGCTCCTTGTCGGTGGGGCTCGGGTCGGATGGCGGACGGGGGCAGGTGATCAGCAGGGCACTGGTCCAGCCGGTGGTGTTCGTGCCGTCCAGCGCCAGCTGCGCACCGGCGCGGCCTTCCATGAACCCGGGCTTGGGCAGCCGGTCCAGGTCAGCGGCCAGGCGCCGGGTCAGTTCTTCGGTCAGGGGTGTGAACCGGGCCGGGGTGGGGCTGTCGTCGGCGACGGCGCGGGCGACGGTCAGCAGACCCGCCCAGCCGTGGCACAGCGTGGCGTCGGTGATGAGGGCGAGATGGGCCGGATCGGCCAGTGTGCGGGCGACGGTGTCCTCCGCCGCGAGTCGGCGGGCTGGGTCGTTCAGGGCGAGTGCGGCCAGTTGCTGAGTGCGGGCGATGCCGACCCGGCCGTAGCACCAGGACGGGCGGGTGGGTTCCGGCTCGGGTGGCTGAGGGGCGGATAGCTGGTCGTAGGTGGTCCAGTAGGAACGGCCGTACGTATCCAGCCAGCGCGCGAACACCTCGATGGCGTCGTGCTGCCCCGGTACCTGGATGTCGCGCCGGGCGGCGAGGGACGCCACTGCCAGAACACCGGCGATGCCGTGCGCGACACCGTTGTTGCCGTGGCCGCCGTCCATCTCCTCGTCGGCGGGCCCGGCCTGCGACCACCAGCCCGGCAGCTCACGGCCCTCGATACAGACCGGCCGGGAGAGGGAGACCAGGTAGCCCAGTACCTCCTTCAGCAGCGGCGAGGCCGGGCCGCGGGTCAGCAGCAGCGCACCCAGCCCGGCCAGGCCCCGGATGAGGTCGAACTCCGCGGGGTGCGGCAGAGCCCCGGCCGCCTGCCGCCGACGGGCTGCGGCCAGCCGGATGGCCACGATGCGGTCGACCGCGTCGCGGACGGTACGGCCGGCGTGCCCGGCACGGCTGAGCACGAACTCCAACGCCGGGGCGCCGTGGAACAACGACGCGTTGCCTCCGGCGCTCACCCCGCCCGCCACCGCCTCAGCCAGGCTGCTGCGCGCGGCGGCGAGGTCACCGCGCTCGATGTGCAACAGCGCCTCCCCCAGGGCGCCCTCGGACAAGTCCTGTGTCCTGGGCACGGTCATCGGCGCCGTCATGAGCGGGCCCTCAGCGGGACAACGAGGCTGTGGGTCCGCCCGCCGATCCAGCCATCGGCATCGGACGGCGGCACGTCGTGCAGGACCGCGACACCGGTCCGGCTGGCCGCGAGGTGGGCGCGCAACAGGTCCACGTGCAGGTCCTGGCGCAGATCGAGGGGAAGTTGCTGATCGTCCTCGGCCAGCAGCACACGGTCCGGGACGCCGAACCGGCCCCTCCAGGCTCGCAACTGCCCGGCCCATTCCTCCAGCGTCGCGGCTCGGCCGGGCAGATCCCTGTCGCGCAGCTTCCACCGTGCGGCCACCAGGATCGACCGCCGGTAGTGCAGCGCCGGGGTGAACGGCAAGGTCCAGGCCGCGCCCCAGTCGAACCACGTCACCTGCGGCGCCCCGGCGCGGCTGATCTCGGCCAGGAACCGGGCCAGCGGAGGGGTGCAGTTGTTCCACAGAAAGTTGATCGCGGTCGGCGCGAGCAGCTCCAGGTGCGTACCCGTCGCGGCCTCGGTCAGGTAGAGACGGCCGTCGCGGCAGCCCACGGCCAGATCGGACGGGAACAGCACGCCCTGTGTGCGGTGCCGGAACTCGCCGACGCTGACCAGCCGGGGCAGCACCCGCGGGGCGCGCGTGAGCAGATCCACCGGGAGGCGGCCGGAGTGGAAGGACAGCTGGGCTCGTTCCGCGCCGGGCTCGACCGTGGGCAGAGAGGCGTACGCCGCACCAGCGCCGGGAAACAGGTACCAGAACCGGCCCGTCATCGAGCCGGCCGCGCGGGAGACGGTGGATACCCGAAGCCGGAAATCCCCGCGGTCCACAGCGCGCGCCGAGCCGGACTGGACCTGCGCGCACACCTCGAGGTGGGGTGGGGTGACCTCGGGCTTTCCTGCGGCGGCCTCCAGCTCCTCGATCATCGCGTCGGACAGGACCACCGACCGGCGGCCTTCGACGGCCGCGGTGCCGGCCAGCTCCAGAAGCAGCCGGTCTCGCCGCGTCATCGGGCGGGGAGGCGCGGACACGTGCCCGAACCCTTCGGGAAGGCCCAGGCCCCGCTCGGGGTCCGTCACCGTCTCCAGCGGCACCTCGACGCCCTCGCCATAGCGGTCGGCGAACCGCTCGGCATAGTGCCGCCATTCCCGGGTCCCCGCCGGATGCATGGCGAGCCTGGTCAGGGCCGTCGCAGCGGTCTCCGCCTCCGTCCACACCGCCTTCGGCAGCCGCACCGTGGCGTCCAGCCGCAGCTCCGGGGCCGCCGGGTTGTTCCGGGCCCCGTCCCGCAAGGCGGGCGGCAGGGCGTCGGCCGGGTCGACGACAGTGGCGGGCGCGCGCAGCGAGGACCGCAGCAGTCGCACCTTAAGCAGCTGCGCGAGCAAGCCGGTGCGGTGGTGGGCGGCCGTGTCCGGGAACTCGGCGGCGAGCTTGTCTGCCAGGGCCGAATACCGGATCGGTACGCGGGCCGCATCCAGCACCAGGGCAACCGCGGGCGTCAGCGCGAGGGAGAACTCCGCGGCGCCCTCGGACGGAACGTGGACGCGTCCGTTTCGCTGCTGAGCGAGGTTGTTGACGCAGACCTCGACGTCGTCCATCCGCTCCCCGTCCGCCTCCCATCGGCTGATCGCCGCGTCCAGCGCCACCGGCTCCGGCCGAGAGGCAGCCTGGTGCCGGTCCCCGAAGCGCACCTCGGTCCTATCGGCGAACCCGGTCAGGGTGACACCGGCGAAGAGGCCGAACGGGGTGGAGCGGCGCGTGTACCGGATCGCGTACCGGGCGGTGGCCAGTGCCGCCCGTCGCACCCGGCGTACCTTCGGTGAGCGTCCGTCGAGGATCGACGTCACCTGGCGGGCCAGATCCGGGCTGGCGAGAGAGACGGCCTTCCGGAAGGTGTCATCGGCCCACACGGTGGCCAGCCACGAACGCCAGTGTTCGAGCGAAGCGGCAGGCCCGGGCCAGGGCGGCATGTCCGGCCCGGTGAGGTTCACCGCGGCCCGCAGCATCCCGTCTCCGGCGGCCTGGTACAGGCTGTGCCGTTGACGTGTCATCACCCACACTCCGTTCTTGCGCGAAAGGTGCGGGGGTGCGGCTCTGACGGACGGCTCCGTCAGACCCGCACCACCGGACTGGACTGGCTACGACCCGGAGTTGGCGCAGGCGCTCGGGCAGGACGTGCCACAGTTGTCGCCGGTGCTGCACATCAGCACCGTGTCGGCCGCCGGCGTGTTCTCCACGAAGGTGATGTCGAGGTTGAACGGGTCGGACCCGGTGTCGGCGTCGGCGGACGGCTGCGGCTCGCCGCTCCGCTCGACGGTGGTCGGCATGCTCATCTGATTGCTCCTGATCCTCGCGGGAAGGGAACCATGACGTGCGCTGTGCAGCCGGCGGCGTGGTGTCACCGCGCGGCCTGGCGCCGTCGGGTGGCCACGGGGCCACCCGACGGACCGTGGGTTCGGCCGCTCACGCGAGGTCTCAGGGAAGGACGAACGACCTCGCTTTGCGTGCCGAGCTGAGCACACACCGGTAGCAGCCGGGAGACAATGACGTGGACCGATCCAGCACCGATCCCAAGCACAGGAGGCCGTCCGCGATGCCCGATCAACTCCGCGACGATATGCGGGAGGCGCGCAGGGCATCCGGCATGGCGTGGGCGAAGTTCGCCCGTGAGGCGGGATTCGGCGAGGCGTACCTGCGCAACGTGGAGAACGGGAACAGGTCGGTGACCTCGGGTGTTGCCGCCGCCTACGACAGAGTGCTGCACACCAACGGCACCTTCGCGGCGGAGCTGCACGACACCGGTTCGACGGCCGCCAAGGCCGTGCCGTGGGACCAGCCCGGGAGCCTGACCGTTCTCGCCGACCTGTTGAAGGGGAGCAGTGTGGATCGTCGAGGTTTCCTGTCGGCCGGAGCGGCGCTCTCCGTCTCGGCGAGCAGCTGGTCCAAGGCCCTGGAGCCGATCCGGACAGACGGCCCGTCCGCCGCTCTCCCCAGCGGTCCGGCGCTGTTAGCCCATGTCGACGATCGCCTTGACCATCTCCGGCACCTCGATGACGAGCTCGGCAGCGGCGAGGTGTACCAACTGGCCCGCAGTGAACTGTCCTTGATCGTCAAACTGATCTCATCGCGCCGCTACGACGGCCGGACCGTGGACTACTTGCATGCGATGGCGTCCGAGGCGGCGCGGCAGGTCGCGTGGGCGGCCTTCGACCAGAGCCGCCCCGGCGTCGCACAACGCTTCTTCGACGGCTCCCTCCGGGCCTCCGCCGAGGCCGGCGATCCGATCAGCGGGGCCTATGCGCTCTCGTTCGCCGCGATCCAGTGCTACTCCACCCCCGGGCACGCGGGCAGGGCGGTATCGCTCCTTCAGACGGCACAAGAGCAGGTGAGGCGGAAGGCGACTCCGCGCATGCACGCCATGCTGGCCGCCCGCACCGCCCGCGCACTGTCGAAGACCGGCACGAAGAAGGAGTGCGCCCATCAGCTCCATCTCGCCCGCGCGGCGCTGGACAAGGGGCCACACGATGACGACCCGAAGCCCCTGTACTGGGTGGACTTCGGCGAGATCGAAATGATCGCCGGCTCGGCCGCGCTGCAGCTCGGAGACCCGGCCGAGGCACTGCGCCGCTTCGAGGCCGCCATGAAGGCGGCCTACCCCGGCGACGAGGAGTACCCGCGCAGCAACGCGATCTACCTCGCCCGCGCCGCCGAAGCACATCTGGCCCTGCACGACCTGGACGCCGCGGTCACCACCGCACGCCACGCAGCCCGATGCCTCGGCTCGGTGGACTCCGCACGCTCAGCCTCCGAACTGAAGGGCCTCCGCGAGAAGCTGGCGCCCCACACCGCTCACACGGCGGTGCGCGAGTTCCTACAGGTCGGATAGACCCAGCACGTCGCGCAGCCGCTTGGCCGCCACCTTCTCGTCCAGCGCCAGCAGCGGCGTGATGCCCAGGCGGTGGGCGGCGGCCAGATTCTCTTCGCTGTCGTCGACGAACAGGCACCGCTCGGCCGGCACCCCGAGCTTGTCGAGCACCAGGTGGAAGATGGCGGGGTCGGGCTTGCGTACCCCGTGATCCGCGGAGAGCACGACCTCGTCGAAGGTGCCGTGCAGGTCGAACCCCGCATAGGGGTCGTACGGCTCCCGCCCGAGGCTGTTGGACAACACCGCGGTCTTGATCCCGGCAGCGCGTGCCTGCCGCGCGGCCTTGAGCACCTGGTGCGCCGGGAAAGCGTCGTGGAGGTAGCGGGCCATCAGGTTGTCGGGTGACACACCGATCAGGGCGGCGAACCCGCTGTTCCAGTCGCTCTGGCTGATCTTGCCGAGTTCGAGCCGGCGGAAGATTTCCTGCCCCCGTGGGTCAGCCCAGGCGCGAAGGAAGGTTCCCCGGGCGAGTCGCTCACGGTCCTCGAAGTAGGAGATCACCTCGACCATATTGAAGGTCAGGACCCCGAAGAAGTCGAAGATCACGCCGTCGAACCTGGGCTTTGCGGTCGTCGCCATTCCCAAAGCCTACGGCCGGTAGGGAAGTTGCAGCAGCCCCTCGTGCGCGGCCCGGGCGGCGCTGATCCTTACCGCAGTGGCCGGGCTACGGCGCGGCCGGGGCCCGTGGACAGCCCACTAAGTGGTCTGCGTCATAAGTCCTTCGGGGGTTGACTTCGGAGCTGGTTGTTGGCGTGTTCGCGGTCAGGTGCCGAGGCCGGTGAGGTGAAGGT
>NZ_JBSFUU010000159.1:0-8657 GCF_053591955.1 Streptomyces sp. NPDC002845
GAACCGGCGTGGGTGTGTCAGGCGGGGAACAAGCTGTCGACAAAGCCGCCCAGGTCGACGTGGGAGCGTGCCTCCGGGTGCGAGCGGTAGATCGCGCCGGCGCGTTCGGCGTGCTCCAGGCGGCGGATCTCAGTGAGTACCTCGGGAAACTCCCGGGCCTGCCGCGCCGAGGTGGCGAACACGAGGTCGTGGGGGTCCACGCAGCCGCGGCCGACCGCTGCGGTCACCCGCTTCCGGCAGCGGCAGGCGTTGGCCTTGTCGAACAGGCCGCACCGGGCGCGCATCAGGTGGGTGATCCGCTCCCGGGCACGTTGCAGACGCTTGCGGTACGCGGCCGGCGTGATGCCGAGAATCTCGGCCGCGGTCGCATGGTCCAGTTCCATGATCTCGCCGAGGATGTACGCCATCCGGTGCTCACGGTCCAGGCAGAGCAGCATCGCGAGCGTGCAGCCGACCTTGACCTCCTCGATCAGCAGCTGCTCCTCGACGTCAGGATGCGGTGTCGCCAGAGGGGACTGCGGCAGGCGGGAGAGCTCGGCTTCGAAATCGGTGAAGCTCAGTGCCTGCCGCTCGCCCCGGGTACAGGCGATGGACAGAAACTTGTTGGTCGCCACCCGGTACACCCAGGTGGAGAAGGCGCTTTCGGCCCGGAACCGGTCCAGCCGGGTGATCACCTGGATCAGCGCCTCCTGGGCCGCGTCCTCGGCATCACGAGGATCACCGAAGAACCGCACGGCCAGCCGGAACACTTCCGGCTGCACCGCACGGACCACCCGCTCCAGAGCAGCCCGGTCGCCGCCCACTGCCGCCATCACGTCCTCAGCCGCCTCACCTGTTCCCGCACGCTTCACGACTGTCCTTCTCTCCCTCACCCGGGCCCGGCCCGCCACATCTTTCAGTGACTTGGACGCTCCCGCCCCGGACGCTGTGACCGGTCAGGGCCGATCGGCAGGCGGCGCGGATCACGGCAGGGCGTACGCCGCGACCGCGTCCGCCTTGAACTCCGGTGGCTAGTGCTTCATCCCCACGGGGACCCTCGGGTGTGTCCTGGACGTTGCGGCGGACGTCGAACAGCAGCACTGCCGGTGGGGCGCCGGCCCAGAACATCACCCGCCAGGCGGTGTCGGGGCCGAGATCGTCCATCACCACGGTGCTCATGACCACCGCCAGACCGAACTCGTCGTCCCGCACCGTAAACGGCCCGGCCGTTCCCTCCCGCCGGGCGAAGAAGCCGGTGCTCTAGTGCCGGCGGCGGGTCGGCATGAATCGGACTGTGAGGCCCGGCACGGCCTGGGCGGCCGCGGGCAGCCGGTTCTCGGGTACGACGCCGATCACCGGGTAGCCGCCGGTGGTGGGGCAGTCGGCGAGGAAGACCACGGGTTTCCCGTCGGGTGGCACCTGGATGGCTCCCACCACCATGCCTTCACTGGGCATTTCCCCCTGTACGGTCCGGTCGAGCGCGGGCCCGTCCATCCGCAGCGCGATGCGGTTGCTGTGGGAAGAGACACGGAAGCGGGCCGTGGCAAGGGTGCTGACCGAGCTGTCGGCGAACCAGTCGTCCCGGGGGCCGAGGAGTACGGGAAGCACCAGTTCCTGTGGAGGTCCTTGCCACACCACCGTGTCGGTGTGAAGGGGGGAGCCGGTCACCTCACCCAGGGGCAGGGTGTCCCCGTCCCTGAGAGGAGCGGGGCCGAGGCCGGAGAGCAGGTCGGTGGAGCGGCTTCCGAGGACGGGGGGTACCGCGATGCCTCCGCTGAGGGCAACGTAGCTGCGCAGGCCGCTGGTGGCCGCACCCACCTCGAGCACGGCGCCGGCCGGCAGGTGTACCGGGCTTGCCCACGCCGCCGGCCGGCCGTTGACCCGCACCGCGGCCGGGGCCCCGGTCACGGCAACGATCACGGCCTGGGTGGTGCGCACGGCGACCCCGGTCAGCGTGGTTTCCAGTGTTGCCGCATCGGCGGGGTTGCCCACCAGGCGGTTCGCCAGTCGGTGCGCCGGCTGGTCCAGTGCCCCGGAGCGCGGTACGCCCAGGCCGGCGTGACCGAACCGGCCCAGGTCCTGGATCGTGGTGAGCGCGCCGGCCTGTACGACTTCCAGTTTGCCGCCGCTCATGCGATGCGCCTTTCGTCCATGTTCTCGGACCCGGGCTCCTGGGGGACGAACCGCACGCGCATGCCGGGGGTCAGCAGTGCGGCGGGCTCGCGCTCCATGTCCCACAGGCGCACGTGGGTCGTTCCGATCAGCTGCCAGCCGCCGGGGGAGGGGCGCGGATAGATGCCGGTGTATGTGCCTGCAAGCGCTACGGAGCCGGCGGGTACCGAGGTGCGCGGCGCGGCATGGCGCGGCACATGACATGTGTCACCGAGCCCGGTCATGTACGCGAATCCTGGGGAGAAACCGCAGAAGGCCACTCGGTGTTCGATGCTGCTGTGGATCCGTGCCACCTCGTCCTCGGCGACCCCCCACAGTTCGGCGACCGCGCTGAGATCGGCGCCGTCGTAATACACGGGGATGTCCAGGACAGGTCCGCTGCCGGACGCCAACGCGGGCACGGACCACTGGCGCAACTCCGCCTCCAAGGCGCCGGCATCTGACACCCCGTACAGGAGAACGGTCCTCTCTCCGGGCACGATCTCGCGCACCGGCGCCAGTGTTCCTGCGCCGCGGCAGCTCAAGAGCTTCGCGTGCCAGGCCTGGGCCTCTTCAGGCGTGTCCAGGTCGACAAGCAGGGAGTCCTCTCCGACCGGCCTGAGTCTCATGCGAACGCCTCCACCCTGACTCCGGCCGCCTCCAGCGCCGCGCGTACCTGCTTGGCCATTTCGGCCGCTCCAGGGGTGTCCCCGTGCAGGCACAGGGAACGCGCCTGGACGGACACGGACTCGCCGTCCACCGTGATGACGCGCCGCTCTCGCGCCAGGGTGACGGCCCTGCGGGCGACCTGCTCAGGATCGGTGATCACCGCACCATGGGATGAGCGGGGGACAAGTTTTCCTGTTGCCGCATAGGCGCGGTCGACGAATGCCTCGTCGACCGTGGGCAGGCCGACACGCTGGGCCTGCACGTGCATGGCCGAGCCGGGTAGGCACAGCACCGGCAGGGTGGGATCGGCGAGTGCCGTGCCCGCAGCCACGGCGGACGACTGCTCGTGGTCGGACACCACGCGGTTGTAAAGGGCGCCATGCGGCTTGACGTAGGCCACGGTGGCTCCGGCGGCGCGGGCGAAGACCTGGAGGGAACCGATCTGGTAGGTGATCTCGTTGGCGAGTTCCTCCGTCGGTACGTCCATGGCGCGGCGGCCGAATCCGGCCAGGTCCCGGTAGGAGACCTGGGCGCCGATCCTCACACCGCGCTCGGCCGCCATGTCACAGACCCGGCGCATGATGCTGGGGTCGCCCGCATGAAAGCCGCAGGCGACATTGGCGCTGGTGACGACCGACAACATGGTCTCGTCGTCGGTGAGCACCCACCGTCCGTAGCCTTCTGCGAGGTCTGCATTGAGGTCGATCACGATGTCCGTCATCGCTGCTTTGTCTCCTTGGGACAGTCCGCTGGGCACGAGATACCACTGCGCCTTCACCCGAGGCCGCAGTCCGCGTCCCGGGCGTCGGTGATCAGCATGTAACCGGGCGCGTGAGTGATCGCGAACGGCGGACGCGAGGCCATCAGAGCGGCCTGCGGCGTGACGCCGCACGCCCAGAACACGGGCACGTCGCCCGGTTCCGGCTCCACCGGGTCGTCGAAGTCCGGACGCGCGAGGTCCTCGATTGCCCAGAGCGCCGCGTTCCACGACGTGCACTGGGCGGCCTCCATGCACTGAGGGCATCAGCGCGCTCACGCGGGTCGCGGTGCCGACGAGGTCGCGCGGGATCTGCCGCATGGCGACTGCCATGCGGCCGTGCAGTCGGCCGGTCGGGCGGCACTGGCGGCTCGTTCGGTACATCGCGACGTTGCGCCCCCGGTCGACGTGGCGCAGGGGTACTCCTGCGTCGGCCAGCGCGCTTTCGAAGGCGAAGCTGCATCCCGGGTCGGTGACATCCAGGACGGGGCAGGGCTTGGGGTTGCGCCGGCAGAACGGCAAAACGTCATGGGCCCAGTCGGCGGGGACCGTGATGAGATTGGCCTGGGTGTAGGTGGCAGACCATCCCGCGGTGGGCGAGTTCGTGCCGTCGCGGAACATCGCCCGCGCCTCGCCGGGAGTGAGGGCCTCCGGACGGGTGACGGTTGTCATCGTCGATCCTTTCGGTCACAAGCCAGCTGCCCATTGGATTTATTGCCGCCCTGCAGCAGGCATGCGGCACCGGTGGGCCCATGAACGACACATCCAGCCCTGCTGTGACCTGCACTTCTTTGGCGCGGCGGGATTGTTCACGATCACGCCGCAAACATTAAAGGATCGTTGAACGATCCGACAAGACCTCTGTTGTTTCGTTCGCGGGTTTCCGGTTGACTGGAACAAGACAGGACACCGCCTGCCGGGAGACCGTCGGACGCCGTCGGCCGTATGAGAAGGACGAAACCATGACAGCCCAGGTCGACCCGGCCGTGCTCGTCAGTGACCGCGTGCTACTCGGGCGCTCCAGCACCGCCGACCGGGTCGCTGACATTTTGCGTGCCCGCATCGCCGAGGGGCACCTGCCGCCGGGGAGCAAGCTCTCCGAGGATGCCATCGGCACCGCGCTGGGGATCTCCCGCAACACTCTGCGAGAGGCGTTTCGTCTGCTCACGCACGAGAGACTGCTGGTTCACGAGCTCAACCGAGGCGTCTTCGTCCGCGAGCTCAGCGTGCAGGATGTCACCGACATCTTCCAGGTGCGCAGACTCATCGAGTGCGCAGCGGTGCGCAATCTAGGGGTGCCGCCCTATGACCTGAGCCAGGCCGAGGCCGCGGTCGCCGAAGGGGAGAAGGCCGCCGAGGAAGGTGCCTGGCGCGAACTGGGCACCGCCAACATCCATTTCCACCACGCCGTCGTGGGCCTTGCCCGCAGCAGGCGCTTGGACGAGCTGATGCGCGGTGTCCTGGCCGAACTGCGCCTGGTCTTCCACGCCATGGACAATCCGCGCGGTTTCCATGAGCCGTACCTGGCGCGCAACCGGGAGATCCTGTCCGCTCTCAAGGCGGCGGACAGGGTCAAGGCCGAGCTGCTGCTGGCCGCCTACCTGGACGACGCCGAGAAGGAGCTCGTGAAGAGGTACCCCGACAGCATCGCCGCCGAAGGCGGTTCGCACCTGTAGAACGGGCCTGCCCCGTCACCGGCACTGCAGCACCGGAGGCGGAGGGGCTTGTAGACAGGTGGCGTTGCTTTTCCGTATCCGCGGGCGAGGGGTGACCGGTCCCGGGCGCCGGAGTGTGCACCAAAGCCCCGGCCCGGTCCGGCGGACGCGCGCCGCGAAGAACCGGTCTTCGCCACCCGCCTCGGCACGGAGGGGACCCTCGCCGGTGAGGTCCTCCCGCGCCGGAGGGATGACAATCTCATCGTCAGTCGGTGTCTTCCATGGGCCATCGCAGCCGTGTCTGGGCAACATCGAAGGGATGGACGAGGCGGTACCGTCCGTTCTGGATCTGCTCGACGACGCCCCGGGCTGCGGTGTTCTGGTGGTTGTCGTCGAACTTCACAGCTCCCCGGGGGAATGGCCCCGGTCTCCGCTTTCCAGGCCGGTTTCGCCAGCGTCGTCCGCGTGCCTGGCCCGGACAGCCCCCGACAGGGGCTCTGGCGTCGTCATCGGTGAACTTTTCGCCAGTCAGGCAAGAAGGCGGCTGGTGGCAGCGGATGTCTTCGCAGAAGGCTGCTCAGACTCCGGCAGGACACGGCGTGTACCGCGCGCGCCTGGCCGGGGACACGACCCTCGGGCGGCTTGACGATGGACGCCACAAGCAATGTTCGCGCTGGTCACCATGGCCGGCAACGCCGTTGCCGCCCACATGCCAGGCCTTCCTCGAGGTCGAGGTCTCAAGGTCGCTGAGACGGTAGTCCTTGTGCGACACGGTAGGTTCGCTCCTGCACGCGGTCAGCCCACGACGCCCGTCGCGCGAAGGATGTTGAAGACGCCGAGGCCCGTCGCCACGAGCACCACCACCCCGCCGAGCACATTGCGGGTGAGGTTGTTGCGGTGGTCACCGAGCAGATCACGGCGGTTCATCACTACCAGCAGGAACACCGCGATGACCGGCAGCAGCAGCCCGTTGGCCGCCTGGGCGAAGAGGATCGCGGTAACCGGGCTCTCGCCGAGCACCGCGAAGATCGTGCCCGTGAGGAGCACCAGCGCCCATATCGCGCGGAACCTGGTGGCCTTCAGGTCCGGCTTCCAGCCCAGCGCCCCGCTGACGGCGAACGCAGCCGCGAGCGGCGCGGTGATCGCGCTGGTGAGTCCGGCGGCGAACAGCCCGAGCGCGAAGAAGCTCTGGGCCCACGACCCGAGCAGCGGCTCCAGCTGGGCCGCCATGTCGGCGGCGCTCTTGACCTCAAGCCCCTTGGTGAACATGGCCGTCGCCGCGGTGGTGACGACCGCGAGGGTGATCAGGCCGCCCAGACCGATGGCGAGGTAGGTGTCGCCGCGCGACTCCTTCAGTGCCTCGTCGACGGGCACGTCCTCGCTCCATTTCTGGCTGACGGAACTGGCGTGCAGGAACAGGTTGTAGGGCACGACGGTGGTGCCGATGAGCGCGATCACCATGAGCGTCGAGCCATTGGGCACCGACGGGACGAGCCCGCCGAACAGGTCTCCCAGATCCGGACGCACGATCACCATCGTCGCGACGAACACCACGCTCATCAGGACGACGAGGGCGATGATCGCCTTCTCGATCAGGCGGTAGGTGCCGGTCAGGAGCAGGATGAAGGCCACGGCACCCACCACCCCGGCCCACACCTGGGGCGACACTCCGGTGACGGCTTCGAGGCCGAGGCCGGCGCCGGTGAGGTTGCCGGTCTGGTAGGCCGAGTTACCGAACGCGATCGCGACCACGACCAGGCCGATGGCGCCGTACATCACGGCGGGCTGGCGGAAGGTCGTGCGCAGCGCCTCGCCGAGACCGGCCCGGCTCACAATGCCGAGGCGGGCAGACATCTCTTGCAGCACCATCGCCGCACCGACGGAGAACGCCACCGCCCACACCAGCGCGAAGCCGAAATCCGCACCGGCGATGCTGGCGGTCGTCACCGTTCCTGGGCCGATGAACGCGGCGGTGACCAGCAGCCCCGGCCCGAATCTGCGGGTCCTGGGGCGGGGGACGCGCTGCTGTTCCACTGAATCCGCTCGGCTGTCAACTTCACTCATGGGGGCTCCTTGGCCATCCGTGTCCATATGCGCGGCTCAAACGTGGGAACAAACTAGGGATCGTTGAACGATCCTTCAAGAGGTGGAGAGGTTTCTTCTACGATTCGATTGCATCTCGGCGAACCGGGGGCAAGTGCGAACCGGCCGGCCGGGAGTCGGCCGACAGTACGGCCCACGCCGCGTGGCCGTATGGCAGGCGCCAGGCACCCCAGCTCAGAGACAGGGCCTGGGCAAGGTGCAGACCCCGCCCGTCGCAGCGGGTGTCGTCGCCGGCTTCACGGGGAGCCGGAACGCCGCTCCATCCCCGGCCGTGATCGCCGACCTCAACGCGGACCGCGCCCCCGGTCGCTGTGCGGATGCGCCGCACGGTGTGCCAGACCGGGTCGCATCCCGCGCCGTGGCGGATCGCGTTGGTGAGGAGTTCGGAGACGATCGGCTCCGCGTGGTCGATCAGGTGCGACAGGCCCACGCCTGCAGCTGTTCCGTGGCCTGGCGGCGGGCGGAACGGGCGGACGCGGCCACCGAAGGCAGGATCCAGGTCTCCCGATCGGCGGTATCGGCGGCCGGGGGCGGCTGCGCCTGAGTGGAGATGAAAGGAGGCATTTGCGTGCTCACTTCGGAATGTGCACGGACTGTACCGCGCGGCGGTTCCCGCCTGCGAGAGGGCTCGAAGCGGCTGAGCGGTGGCTGAGTCGCGGCATCGGCCGGATCGCGGGACGGGGACCCGATCGCGAGTCCGAGCCTCCGCCTTCTCGATTTATGTAGGATCGTTCTACAATTCTTTCTCTGGACTGTCAATCGATCCAGCGACTCTGTCAACCCCCGGGTGAGGGTCTCGCGGGCCCGTGACGGCGGATCGAGGCGGCGCCCTGCGGTGGCGTCCGACTCCGCGCCGCACTGCCGCCAGTCCGCGCCTTGCGTCTCGGCCTGCATATTGAAGAATTGTTCAACGATCTCTAGGGTCGGAGCTGTACTGCCCACCGCCTGATCCGTCATCGCCATACGCCCATGCGCAGTGCTCCCTGCTCTCCACGCTTCGGTAGGCATGC
This sequence comes from Streptomyces sp. NPDC002845, assembly GCF_053591955.1. Taxonomy (NCBI): domain Bacteria; kingdom Bacillati; phylum Actinomycetota; class Actinomycetes; order Kitasatosporales; family Streptomycetaceae; genus Streptomyces; species Streptomyces sp. NPDC002845. The sequence goes on from NZ_JBSFUU010000159.1 coordinate 8,325, forward strand.
CAATGGCTGTTCCTGCCCACGGGCCCGCCTGTGACAGCGCCGCCCGATGTCGCGCCTGGACCCGGACGGTGACCAGGCGCCCGGTCTTCGCGCCCTGGCAAACGGGATCAGGAAGTGATCGCAGTGCCCCTTTCCCCGTCAGGTGATGCGGCGGCGGCCGACAGCTCAAACCCAGGTTCACAAAGGAGCCATCGTGCGCAAGGTGCTCATCGCCAACCGTGGCGAGATCGCTGTTCGGGTGGCCCGGGCGTGCCGGGACGCCGGTATCGCGAGCGTGGCCGTGTACGCGGATCCGGACCGTGACGCGCTGCACGTGCGCGCGGCGGACGAGGC
>NZ_JBSFUU010000160.1:0-8546 GCF_053591955.1 Streptomyces sp. NPDC002845
AAGGACCTCGACAATCCTCATTCTCGCTGGTCAGAGGCACTTTCTGCTTACGCGATCACCAGTCGGACAGCCCACCTCGTGAAAGCACGAGGCTATTGAATGAGTGCCCTCTCAGTCGCTGCTCGATGTGGTCGGCGCAACGGTGACACCTGGCCAGGCACGCACGCAGGACTCACTTCCGGGTGTGGGTGCGCACGTGGTCCGAAATCCTGCGAGAAGCCAAGCAGCGGCTGGAGTTCGTCAAGAAAGGCATCGACCACAACCCCTCCCTCGAGCAGGCCCTCGCCTACCTCCGGCACCGCCACGGCGATCTTCTCCCCGACCAACTGCGCCAGCCGGCCGCAGTTCCCACACCGCGCTCAGGAGCAGCCCATAATCCCGCTGTCTGATCCGGCCCGGGCGGAGGTCTGGGTCCGCCCAAGAGGCCTCCACGCCAGACCATCGCCCCGACCCCGGGTCCGACCGTGCCGTGGCGGAGGACGGATGCGAACTGCGTCTCGCCCTGGACGACGTCCTGGACCTGGTCGTGCGCGCGACCGGCGAGCAGCTCCAGATCGTGGGTACCCGATCGCAGGGCGACACCGTGACCAGCCCGCCCGGCCGCCGCTTCACCTCATAAAGCGCCGTGTTGCGCTGAGTGTTGCGGTAGAGGTTGCGCCAAGTGTTGCGCTGAGTGTTGCGGGAGGTGTTGCGCCAGCCTCCACAGCACCCCGAAGTCCGACCAGGTCACCACGAACATTCGGCGTGGTCGGGCCGCTGACATCCCCGTTGCGACCCCCTTCGACCATGCCCTGGCTGGAGTTGAGGAGTGGGAGGGCGGGATGGGCGGCGCGGACGCAGCCGGGGATCGGGGCGCGCTCAGCCGGTTGCGCGTCGGCGGGCCTCCGTGCCCGGCCGCCGTCAGTGCGGCGGTGACGTCAGGCGGGGGACGTCGGTGGGGGAGAGGTCGGGGCGGGCGCGGTGCCAGCGTGCGGGATGTCGCCACCGGCCGGAGGCGTCGCGGGCGACGTCGACGCCGACTTCCACCACCAGCTCGGGTTCCACCAGCGTGACGACAAGTTTTTCCTGGCTGCCCCACCCGGCGGAGAACGACCAGCCTGTCCACGGATGACCGCGCCGCCCACGAGCGAGCAGACCGGCGACCGCCGCACCTGCCGCCCGGGCGAGGGTGGTGGTGCGGCCGACGTACTGGAAGCGTCCTCCGCCGTCGTACCTGCCGAGCAGCAGCGTGCGAGGAACGGCCAGAGAGCCGGTGACCGCGCCGACGATCGCTTCGCTCGTCTCGCGGACCTTGTATTTCTCCCAGCCCCTCACCGAGGGCCGGTAGGCGTCGTCCAGCTTCTTGAAGACCACGCCCTCCATCCCGACCGACGCCCACGTCAGCCACTCGCGCACGACATCGGCCTCGGTGGTCGACGGACACAGAACCCGCGGCGCCGACAGCCGGCGGGCGGCGAACATGGACTCCAGCGCGGCCCTGCGCCTCCGGTACGGCCACCCGGTCGTGTCCGTCCCGGACAGCCTGAGCAGATCGAACCCGACGAAGTGGGCCGGCCACAAGCCGGTATTGCAGCCGCTCGAACGCCAGGCGGCCCGCAGCGTCCCATACGACCAGCTCGCCATCCAACGCGGTCGCGTCCGGCAACTGCACGACCCCGGCCACGACCTCCGGAAACGAGGCCGCCATCTCGGTGTCGCGCCTGGAGCGCAGCACGACCCGGCCCGCGTCGACGGAGACGAGAGCCCGAAATCCGTCCCACTTCGGTTATGCGCTGTTGAGCTGTCCGCGGGATATCGTCCGGCGCCATGTCGATCACTGGATGGCGGGTGCACTTCATCCGTCGAGCTGATGTGGCCGCGGGATGTGTCGCCGTTCATGCGGGAGTTCAGCGAGCTGTTTGCGGCCTCGATGAGCAACTGGACGAGTGGCGTGTGCCCGAGGGGCAGCCGTTCCTGATCAGGCCGGTCGGCATGTACGACGTCGAGTCGAACCGGTACTTTCTCGGTGTGGTCGGCGTCGTCGCCGTGGAACACACAGGCCGCGCACGCCCGGGATCTGCCTTCAGGGGGGCGGGGCGGACGTTCCCCGGACGACGAGACGGGGGGTGATGACTTGTTCCCCGGCGGGGATCTCCGCACCCTCCAGGCGTGCGACGGCCCGGCCGACGGCGAGCCCGGCGAGGCGTGCGATGTCCTGTCCGACGGTGGTGAGGTCGATGTGGGCAAGGCGGGCCAGATGGCTGTCGTCGAACCCGACGACGGAGATGTCGCCGGGGACCGCGACGCCGGAGCGGAGGAAGAGGTCGAGTACGCCGGTCGCGCAGCGGTCGTTGAAGGCCAGTACGGCGGTGGGGCGCGGGCGGGTGGCCGACAGGGTTCGGGCGGCCTCGGCGCCTTCCTCCTCAGTGAGACCGCCGGGGAGAATGCGGATGAGTTCGCCCAGGCCGTGGCGGTTCATGGCGGTGCGGTAGCCGCGGCGCCGGTCGGCTGCGCCCGGTGCCCGGCCGCCGTCGATGTGGGCGATGTCGCGGTGGCCCAGAGCGACGAGGTGGTCCACCGCCTGGCCGGCTCCCTCGTCGTCGGCGGTCCGTACGACTTCCAGGCCCGGGACGGACGGCCGCAGCCGGCGGGCCACGGAGACGACCGGCAGTTGCCCGGCGAGTTCCGCCAGCCGCGCGGCGGGGGCCTGCGGGCCGAGCAGGATCAGCGCCTCGCAGCGGTCGTCGAGCAGTGTCTCGACGGCGCGCTGCTCGCCGCGCCCGGCGGCCACGGCACTCAGCGCGATCTGGTACCCGGCCGGTTCGGCCGCCGCGTAGATGCCCTCCACCAGGTCGGAGTGGAACGGATGCTGGAGGCCGAACTGCACCCCGAGCAGATGGGAGCGGTGGCTGCGGAGCAGCCGGGCCCGGGCGTCGGGTCGGTAACCGATCTCCCGCGCGGCCTGAAGGACGCGCTCGCGGGTGGCCTGGCCGGCCCCTTTCGCGCCGCGCATCACGATGGAGACCAGCGCTGTGGACACCCCTGCCCGCGACGCCACGTCGGCGAGCGTCGGTCGCTTTCCGTTGGGGACCGCTGGGGTCGCCGGCAACCTGTCCTCCCTGGTCGGGGTCGTCTCCTACAGAGTCACTATAGAACGTTCTAGCTTTCACTGGCCACCGGAGCCTTGACAGGGGAGGGCGACAGCTGGCGTACTGCTGCTCCACAGGATTCTAGAACGTTCTAGTTTGTTGAACGTTCTAGCCCGAAGTCGCGGAGAGAGGTACGTGGCGATGTACACACTGGCGGTCTGCGCCGAGATGGTCTTCCTGGATCTGCCGATCGACGAGCGGGCACGGCGCATCCATGACGCCGGTTTCCAGGTCGAGATCTGGGACTGGACCCGGCACGACCTTGCCGCTCTGGCCCGGACCCCGGCCGACTTCTCCTCCATGACCGGTTACATCCGCGGCAGTCTGACCGACGAGGAGGGCGCGGCCGAACTCCTGAGCACCGCCGAGGAGTCACTCAAGGCTGCCGAGCAACTGGGCTGCCCTCGCCTGAACCTGCACGGCACCGGACTGGATGGCCAGGGCCTGCCGGTGGTGCCGGTGACCGGTGAGGTCACCGGAGAGATGTGGATCGCCGCCCACCGCACGCTCACCCGCCTCGCCGAGCTGGGCGAGAGCGCCGGGGTCGTCTTCACCCTGGAGAACCTCAACACCGCCGTCGACCACCCCGGGGTGCCGTTCGCGACGGCCGCCGACACCCTGGCCCTGGTCGCGGCCGTGGACCGGCCCGGGCTGCGGATGAATCTGGACCTCTACCACGCCCAGATCGGCGAGGGGAATCTGATCGAGCTGGTCCGCAGGGCCCATGCCCTGGGCCTGATCGGCGAGATCCAGGTGGCCGACGTCCCCGGCCGCCGCGAACCCGGAACCGGGGAGATCAACTACCCCGCCGTCGCCCGCGCCCTGGTGGGCCTCGGCTACGAGGGCACGGTGGCGATGGAGGCGTGGGCCTCCGGCGACAGCGAGCTCGCTTTGGAGCGCTTCCGCTCCGCCTTCACCGTCTGACTGTCTCCACAGCCTGTACTTACCCTGACGACGACGTACGGAGCACCCGCATGACCACCCAGCAGCCTCTCGCCGTCGGCCTCCTCGGCGCCGGACGGATGGGTTCGTTCCACGCCGAGACCCTCGCCCACCGCCTCCCGGGCGTCCGGCTCGTCGCCATCGCCGACCCCACCCCGGGCGCCGCGCGGAGCCTGGGCGACCGGCTCGGCTGCGCCACCGCCTACACGGACATCGGTGAACTGCTCGCCGACCCGCACATCGACGCGGTGGTGATCGCCACCCCGGCCCGTACCCACGCCGACCTGGTCGAGGCGGCCGCCAAGGCGGGCAAGGCGGTCTACTGCGAGAAGCCGATGGCGGTCACCCTCGCCGAGGCCGACCGCGCCATCGCGGCCGCCGCGGATGCGGGCGTGCTCCTCCAGGTGGGCTTCAACCGCCGCTACGACGCGGGCTTCAGGGCCGCCCACGAGAAGATCGCCGCCGGCGCCATCGGCACACCGCAGCTGTTGCGCTCGCTCACCCGCGACCCCGCTCTGGCCGACCCGGCCCGCATACCGCCGTGGACGATCTTCCTGGAGACCCTCATCCATGACTTTGACGTCCTGCGCCACCTCAATCCCGGTGCCGAACCCGTCGAGGTCTTCGCCATGGCGGACGCCCTGATCCGCCCCGACTTCAAGGACCGCGGCCTGCTCGACACCGCCGTCGTCACCGTCCGCTTCGACAATGGCGCCCTCGCCACCGCCGAGGCCAGCTTCCAGGCCGTCTACGGCTACGACGTACGCGCCGAGGTCCTCGGCTCGGCCGGGATGCTCACCATGGGCGACGTCCGCCGCACCCACCTGACCGCATACGGCCCGGACGGCGTCGCCGCCGAGTGCGTCACCTACGACCAGCACCTCTTCCACGACGCCTATGTGGCCGAACTCGCCGACTTCACCGACAGCGTCCGCACCGAGCGCACCCCCTCCGCCACCGGCGAGGACGCACGCGCTGCCCTGGCCATCGCCCTCGCCGCCGTCCAGTCCGTCACCACCGGCGGTCCCGTCCGCGTCGACAAGCTCCAAGACCTGTGAAGCACGGGTCTTCGGCCGCAGCGCGGACCCCGGCGCGGTGTGACAAGTACGGGGTGACGGCCAGGTCAGTCCAACATGCGACACCCCCGCTGCTCGAGTGTGGCGGGGGTGTCGGTGACTAGTAGACGTCTGAAGAGGGATGAGCCGACGGACAGGGCAATGACGGAGGCGATCAGTCCACCGACACCGACGGGTGCGGCGATCTGTGCGAGTGGGCCAGCCGCCCTTCATGGTCCTGACTTGGCCATGGACAACGGACAATGGCAAACCCTGTCCATAACTTCGGCTCCGCAGTACAGCCAGGCCGCAGATCGGGCACGGACACGGGGGTGGTCAGCATCGGCTCCGGCAGCGTCCATGTCACCTCCCATCCCTTCTACCAGCACTCTCCGCCACCCGAGTGGCTGCGCATCGCTCGGCGAGCGAGGCACAACTCCGCTCGCAGACGACACGAGGGCCCCGGCCGCAACACCCGAGGGCGTGGGCATACTGCTGGCCATGACGACCCCGCCCGGGACCCGCGTGTACGTGATGACCGTCGCGGTGCGGCTGTTGCGGGGTTTGGGACAGGTCATTCAGTCGATGTCGCCTGGTCGGTGTCCGGGCTTCGCGCCGTCGCGGGGCTTCGCGTGGCCAGCAGTGCGGCGCCGAGGTCTGCCACTGTATGGGGATCCGAGAGGGAACGGCCGGTCAGCTCCTCGACGCGGCGCAGGCGGTAGCGGACAGTGTTGGGGTGGACGTAGAGGCGTTCCGCCGTGGTCGCGGCGGAGCCGCCGGCGTCGAACCAGTGCTCCAAAGTGCCCAGGAGACGTGTGCGTTCGAGGCCCGGTAGGTCAAGTACGGGCTTCAGGACCACGTTCATCAGGTGAGCGGCCTCCACGGGGGCGGCGGCGACAAGCATGGCGAGGGGATTGTCGTCGAAGCGGGCGACGCCTGGGCCGCCGTCCGGTAGTCCCGCCAGGGCCAGCCGGGCAAAGCGCAGGGCCTGGGGTGTGCCCCGCAGCGAGGAAAAGCGGGGACTGACGCCCACGCGGGCGCCGGCGCGGCGCAGGATGCGCAGGCCGGTGGCCTCCGCCTCCGGTGTGGCGACGGCGATGAGGCCGATCTGCTGATCCGGCAGCAGCCGCCAGGCGGAGGGCAGGTGTGCCTGGCGCAGCGAGGCTTCCACGCCCGACAGAGGCTCCTCGCCGGGGGAGCTTGCCGCCGCCACGACGACAGAGTAGGGGCCGCGTTCCGGTAGGCCGAGTTCGCGGGCCGCGTCCCACAGTGTGATGCGGTCGGCGATCACGCCGGAGAACAGTGCTTCGACCAGTGCCGAGCGACGGGCGCCGCGCTGCACGGCCAGCTCGGCGGTGGTCTCCCGGTGTGCGGCCGCCACGGCCTCGGCATAGAGCCCGAACAGGTGCCAGATCTCCGCTGATCGGTCCACGAGCTGCGCGTCGGGGACCGTGGTGCGGGTGCGTGCCTGGGTGAGAATTTCCGACCACACGAACTCGAAGCCGATCCGGTACGCGTGCAGGATGTCCGCCAGCGGCATGCCCTGCTCGGCGCGGATCCTGCCGGTCTCCCGGGCGGGTCCGGGATCCGGTGCGCCGGAACGGCGCAGATGCATCAGGACCAGGTCCGCATTGGCGGTGCAGGACCGGCGCAGCGAGTCGAACGGGATGAGTGACTCATCCGCATACGCGGGGACGTCCGCGCGAATGCGTTCCGCGATCCGCTCTCCCAGCTCGGGAAGCTGCTCGTGGATCGCCGCGATCACGTCTGAAAGGTCCATCATCGCAGCTTAATGTGCCTGTCTTGTTCGCGGGAACAGTTGTGGGCGGGTGATGGTGTCGCGCGGTCCATTGGCGTCGGCGGTGGTCAGAAGCACGATGGCGCCCACGTGAACAGCGGATTTCAACGGTGAGTTCGTGGAGGACGGTCATGGCGAATCTGGCGGAATTTCTGGTGCGGACGGCGGCCCGGCAGCCCGAACGGCCCGCACTGCGGCTGGGGTCGCACATCACCTCCTACACGGAGCTGGACGAACGCAGCGCCCGTGCGGCCGCGCTGCTGCGGGCCGAAGGCGTACGGCCCGGAGACCGGGTCGCCCTGATGCTGCCGAACGTCCCCGAGTTCGTCGTGCTCTACTACGGCGCGCTCCGGGCCGGGGCGATCGTGGTGCCGCTGAACCCGCTGCTGAAGGAGCGGGAGACCGCGTACCACCTCAGCGACTCAGGCGCCGTACTGCTCTTCGAATGGCACCAGGCGCCGGGAGAGGGCGTGCAGGGAGCGGCTGCAGCCGGGGTACGGCGCATGGCAGTGGAGCCTTCGTCCTTCGCCGCGCTGCTGGCCGGGCACGAGCCGCTGAGCGAGGTGGCTCGGACGGCGGACGACGACGTGGCTGTCCTGCTGTACACGTCCGGCACCACCGGCAAGCCCAAGGGCGCCGCGCTCACCCACGGCGGACTGCGGCACAACACCGAGGCCAATAAGGTCCACGTCCAGCGGATGACGGCGGACGACGTGGTGGTGGGCTGTCTGCCGCTGTTCCACATCTTCGGCCAGATCTGCACGATGAGCGTGGCCGTCTGCAGCGGCGCCTCGCTCACGCTCATCCCGCGCTTCGACCCGCAGACCGTGCTGGATGCCATCGCCCGCGACCGGGCCACGGTCTTCGGTGGCGTACCGACCATGTACGCGGCCCTGCTGCAGCACCCGACGGACGCGGACGTGTCGACGCTGCGGATGTGCGTCTCCGGCGGCGCCTCCTTGCCGGTGGAGGTGCTGCGTGGCTTCGAGGAGCGCTTCGGCTGCGCGGTGCTGGAGGGCTTCGGCATGTCCGAGACGAGTCCCGTGGTGACGTTCAACCACCTCGACCGGCCCCGCAAGGCCGGCTCGATCGGCACCCCGATCCAGGACGTGGAGGTCCGGCTGCTGAACGACAAGGGCCAGGACATCGCCCCCGGAGCGATCGGCGAGCTGGCCGTACGCGGCCCCAACCTGATGAAGGGCTACTGGAACCGCCCCGAGGAGACGGCGATCGCCGTCCCGGACGGCTGGCTGCGCACCGGCGACCTGGCCCGGCGGGACGAGGACGGCTACCTCTACATAGTCGACCGGAAGAAGGACATGATCATCCGCGGCGGCTACAACGTCTACCCGCGCGAGGTCGAGGAGATCCTGCACGAGCACCCGGCCGTCGCCCTCGCCGCGGTGGTGGGTGTACCGCATCAGGAGCTCGGCGAGGAGATCGCGGCCGCGGTGGTCCTGCGTCCGGGGGCCCGGGCCACGGCCGAGGAACTGCGGCAGTACGTCAAGGACCGGATAGCGGCGTACAAGGCGGATTCAACCAGTCGTCGCAACACCTTGATCATGGAGGTGTCCGATGGGACGACCGGCAGGGTGGACGACGGCGGTTACGGGGCGTCCGGCG